>NZ_JBDIVO010000142.1:0-11198 GCF_039794385.1 Methylocaldum sp.
AATCGAAGGCACGCAAACCGGCATTGACGAAGCCTTGATGCCCGAAGAGCAGATCAGGCCAGAAAAGCGCGACGACTGGCGGGAGGTGCGAAATTACATCGACGCCGTGAACACTGCCGTAGCCGAGTTGAACAACTTGCCGCTATCGAATCGGCTGCTCAAGCAGACTCATGCCATCTTGATGCGCGGCGTGCGTGGCGAACACAGGCAACCCGGCGAGTTCCGCACCAGCCAGAACTGGATCGGCGGCTCCAGCCTGGCCGATGCCACCTTCATTCCGCCACACCATGACAGCGTGCCGGAGTTGATGAGCGATTTGGAAAAGTTCTGGCACAACGAATACATCGTCGTGCCGCACCTCATACGCGCGGCGATCAGCCATTATCAGTTTGAGACGGTGCATCCGTTCCTGGATGGCAATGGGCGTATTGGCCGCTTGCTGATTCCGCTGTATCTGATCAGCCACGGCTTGCTGAGCAAGCCTTCGCTGTATTTGTCGGACTTTTTTGAACGCAACCGAGCCAGTTATTACGATGCCTTGATGCGTGTGCGATCATCCAACGACCTAATACACTGGGTGCGTTTTTTTCTCAGCGGAGTTGCCCAAACCGCCACCAAGGGTAGGGACACCTTTCAGCAAATACTGGCGCTGCGTAACCAAGTTGAGCAGCAGCTCTTACAGCTTGGGAAACGAACCCCCAACGCCCGGCAAGCCTTGAATGTGTTGTATCGCAAGCCGATGGTGACGGCGGCCTATCTTGAACAAGAGCTTAGGCTGTCGCACCCCACCGTCAATGCTCTGCTGCGCGATTTTATACGCCTGGGCGTGCTGCGCGAGGTGACCGGCGCGGCCCGCAACCGTTTATATGTGTTTGAACCTTACCTTGAGCTTTTCGTAAGGTAAGGAAAGTTTGTTTTATTTACATAAGAAAGGATGCAAGGTAAGTTTGCCGGCAAATCTCGGCTGTGAGCATCCAGCATTCCGGGGGAAACGATGCACAAAGAAACCGACTTCGAAAACGCCATCGAACACGCGCTGATCGAAATCGGCGGTTACGAAAAGGTCGATCCGAGCACGTACGACCCGGAAACCGCGCTGTTCCCCGGAGACATTGTGGCCTTTGTGCAGAAAACCCAGCCGAAAATCTGGGCGCGCCTGACCCGACTGGATGCGGGCAAGGCCCCGGCGATGCTGCTGGACAGCCTGGTCAAGGAACTGGCCGCCAAGGGGGCGCTGGCGGTGTTGCGGGGAGGCTTCAAATGCGTCGGGAAAACGGTGCGCCTCGCTTATTTCGCGCCCAACACCGGGCTGGACCCTTCGGCCACCGAGCGTTACGGCGATAACCGCTTGACCATCGCGCGGCAGATCAAGACCCGGAGCGGGGCTATCCCCGACGTGGTGCTGGCGGTGAACGGCCTGCCGATCGCCACATTGGAGCTGAAAAACCCGATGTCGGCCACGCGCTGGAACGTGGAGAACGCCAAATACCAGTACCGCTTCGAGCGCGATCCGAAGGAACTCTTGTTCGCCTTCAAGCAGCGTTGCCTGGTGCATTTCGCCGTCGATACCGAACTGGCGTTCATGACCACCAAGCTGGAAGGCAAGGATACCTTCTTCCTGCCGTTCAACCTCGGCTACAACCACGGCGCGGGCAATCCGCCCGCGGAAGGCGACGTGCGCACCGCCTACCTATGGAACAAGGTGCTCACCCGCGACAGCCTGATGGACATCCTGGCGCGTTTCATCCACCTGCACGTGGAGGAAAAGGCCGTGGTGACCGACAAGGGCATCAAGCGGCATCGCAAGGAGACCATGATTTTTCCGCGTTACCACCAGTTGGACGCGGTGCGCGTCCTGACGGACCATGCGCGAGCGCAGGGGTCGGGCTATAACTACCTGATTCAGCATTCGGCGGGGTCGGGGAAGTCGAACTCGATTGCCTGGCTGGCCCACCGCCTGTCCTGCCTGCACGACGCCCATAACGAGAAAATTTTCCATTCGGTCGTGGTCATCACCGACCGGCGGGTGCTGGACCAGCAGTTGCAAGACACGATTTTCCAGTTCGAGCACAAACTCGGCGTGGTGCAGAAGATCGACGAAGACACCCAGCAGCTCGCCAAGGCATTGGCCGACGGTGTACCGATCATCATCTCGACCATCCAGAAGTTTCCGTTCATCACTCAGGCCATCCGCACGCTGGAAGCCAAAGGCAAATCGGTGGCAATCTCGACGGCCGGCAAGCGCTTTGCCGTGATCGTGGACGAGGCTCACAGCTCGCAAAGCGGCGAAACCGCGATGGAGCTGCGCAAGATTCTGAACAAGGACGGCATCGAAGCGGCCATTGCCGAGCAACTGCTGGACATGGACGACGAGGGTTTGAGCGAGGAGGCCAAGAGGGAGCTGCTGCGCGAACAGCTTAAACGCCCGAGGCAAGCCAATTTGAGTTTCTTCGCCTTTACCGCGACGCCGAAGTTCAAGACTCTGTGCGTGTTTAACGAGCCGGGGCCGGATGGGAAGGCGCCGTTCCATCAATACAGCATGCGGCAGGCCATCGAGGAAGGATTTATCCACGATGTGTTGGCGCATTACACCTGCTACAAGCGTTACTACAGGCTGATCCAGAAGGCCGAGACCGATCCGGAGGTACCGCGCCGGAAGGCGGCGCGCGCCTTGGCGCGTTTCGTGGAGTTTCACGATTACGAGATCGCTCAGAAGGTGGAGGTGATCGTCGAGCACTTCCGCACGCACACCCGCCACAAGATCGGCGGCCGCGCCAAGGCGATGGTGGTGACCAATTCGCGTGAACACGCGGTGCGCTACAAGCTGGGGTTCGACAAGTACATCAAGGAGAAGGGTTACACCGACGTTAAATCTCTGGTGGCCTTCTCGGGCGAAATTACGCTTAAGGAATTCGGCGACAAAAAGTTCACCGAGGTGGGCATGAATGGCGGCATCAAGGAATCGGAGCTGCCGGAAAAGTTCAACACGGAGGAATACCAAGTCCTGCTGGTGGCGGAGAAATACCAGACGGGCTTTGACCAGCCCCTGCTACACAGCATGTACGTCGACAAGCGCTTGTCCGGCATCCAGGCGGTGCAGACACTATCGCGCCTCAATCGAATCACGCGCGGTAAGACGGATACCTTTGTTCTGGATTTCGTCAACGAACCCGAAGACATCTATGCCGCTTTCAAGCCGTATTACGAGTTCACCCCCAAAGGCGAAGATACCGACCCGCAGCAATTAAACAACCTGGCCCACACGCTGGCGGGCTGGAAAATCTATACCGAGGCCGAGGTCAGTGCCTGGTGTGAAATTTGGTTCCGTAACCGGCTCAATCCCACCGGCGCTGAGCACAAGAAATTGAATGGCCTGCTCGATTTGGCGATTGAGCGTTTCAAGGAGCTTGGGGAGGAAGACCAAAACCTGTTCAAGAGCCAGTTGGTCAGTTTCCGCAATCTGTACAGCTTCGTTTCGCAAATCATTCCTTATCAGGATTCCGATCACGAGAAGCTTTACACCTACGCCCGTTTCCTGCTGAACAAGCTGCCGCGCACCACCGACAACCGGACGGTTCAGGTCGACGACGAAGTGGAGTTGAAGTATTACCGCCTCCAGAAAATCAGCGAAGGGGCCATCGACCTGAAGGCGGGCGAGCCCGAGGCACTCTATGGCCCGACCGAGGTGGGCACCGGCCAGGCGGATGAGGATGTGCAGCTCTCGACTTTGGTGGACCAGCTTAACGAACGCTTCGGTACCGAGTTCACGCCTGCCGATCAACTTTTCTTCGACCAGGTCCGTGAAACCGCCGTTGCCAACGAAAAGCTGCGGCAGGCGGTGATGGCCAACACCATCGAAAACTTCGCGCCCGTCTTCAACAAGCAGCTCGAAAACCTCTTTATCGAGCGGATGGACGGCAACGAAGAAATCTTCGTCCGGCTGATGAACGACGAAGCCTTCCGAAATGTTGCCGCGAGCTACTTGATGCGGGCCGTCTACCAGCAAGTTAAATCGGCCGGAGAGGCGGGCAGTTGAAACGCAGGCAGGCTCGACAGGACATAAATCCGGCATCTGATTGTGTTCGTGTAGTAACGGAGAGCAATAACACTTCTTCGGGCTTAGCCACCGAAGTCGACAGCCGCCGTCTGTTCGCGGCCGTTCTGCGTGACGCGTCGGCCCCGGCTCAAGCCACCGTCGCCGCATGAGCCTGACCATAGTCGAGGTGCTCGAACGTTCCGTGCAGGGCCGGACGGAGCCTTACGTTTGCCGTGGCGACGATGGCGAGGTGTATTTCGTGAAAGGCCGCTCCGCGACACGGCGGGGGCTGATCGCCGAATGGCTGTGCGCCCGCCTGGGAGAGGCATTCGGCTTGCCCATCGCGCCCTATGCCATTGCCCATGTGCCGGAAGAGTTGATCGAGGCGGACCTGACCGGATGGTTGCGTGACCTGGGGGCGGGGAATGTTTTTGCTTCACGCCGAGTCAATGCGGTGGAGTTGACCGAGGCACATCGCAGTCTAGTGCCGGAGGCACAACGCCGGGATGTCATTGCCTTTGACTGGTGGGTGCATAACGGCGACCGGAATCTCACAGCCTTAAGCGGCAATTCCAACCTGCTTTGGAACCCGGCGGATGGTGGCTCGCTGGTGGTGATCGACCATAACCTGGCCTTTGACCCAGAATTCTCGGCCGCGGATTTCGTCGAACTCCATGTGTTCTCCGATGATATTTCCTTAATGTTCAGCGATTTCTTGCTCCGCGATGTCTACACCGCACGGTTCGCAAATGCCCTCGGCATTTGGGAGGAAGCCTGCCATAATCTCCCGGAATCCTGGATGTTCATTGATCCCGAACAGACGATTCCCGTTGAATTTCCGTTCGCCCAGATCAAGGAATTATTGAACCGAGCCTTGTCTGAAACGTTTTGGTCGTTGCCGCCATGAAAACCGCTTGTCACTACGCGATTGCCCGCTTCATGCCTTTCATCGAAACGGGGGAGTTTGCCAACGTCGGCGTGGTCATGTTCGCACCCAATGCGCGTTTCTTTGGTTTCAAGCTGCTGGTCAACCGCCATGCGCGGGTGACCAATTTTTTCGAGCAGATGGAGCCCAAGGTCTATAAAGCGGCAATTCGGACTCTTCGGGAGGAATTGGAGCGCATCGACGGCATGCTCAAGCAGATGGGTACGGATCGCCGCATGAAAAACCTGGATCGAATGGGTGCTCTGACATTGTGGACCGAAATCGTTAAACCACGGGAAACCATGCTGCGCTTTAGCGACTCGCGTGTTGTTTTGGCTGACGATCCCCAGGCCAAGCTGAAAGAGCTTTACGCGTATTACGTAGAACGCAATTTCGTGACCCGCGAATATCAGGAACACATTTTGGAAAAAGGTGTGCGCGGCTGGCTGCGCGATGCAAAGCTGCTGGATCGGTTTCACCCCGCCCGTGTGGGTAACGACGAATACCACGCGCAATTTCCCTTTGTCGCCGGGCCGGATGATAAGCCGGAGAAGATAATCAAACCTCTCAATCTGGGCTATACCGACGCCGCGCGCATCATTGATCACGGCGGCCAATGGGTCGTACGCATCAATGCGCTAAGAAAGCGCCAGTTGTTACCCGGTAAGGTTCTTTTCGCGGTCCATGGTCCTGATGATTTCACTCCTCGGGGCCGAGCCAAGCGCGAGGTGGTAGACGAACTGAAAGATGCCGGCGTGATTGTTACGCCCTACGACCAAACTCAATCCATTCTCGAATTTGCCCGGCAATAATTCCAAGTCGGGAAAAGTTTTATGGAAAGATGAGGCTTCACCCAGCTCTCGACTGAACGGATTCAGGACGCCCTTCGCCGCAGAGTTACTATGTTATCGGCATCGTCTCGGGTTAATAGGCCGAGCCGCTCCCCCAATAACCGCCACGCCTCTGCTTGTGCCGCCTGTTGCTTCGAGCGGTTATAGGTTCGCTTAATGCGGTCCTGCTCAAGGTGGTAGGTGCAAAGGTGGGCCATGTCCGGCAGGACGCCAAGCTCCTCCATCAGCGTGGTGCAGGTGCGGCGCAAATCGTGGGGCGTCCAGGGGCCGCCGGACAGCAACAGGGCACCGGTCAGCTTGCTGCGATTCTTCAAGGCCTCGGTGCGCTGGCGGTCGCCCACCTGTTTGGTGATCGATTTCTTGCACACCGGCTTGGTACCCGAATTGTCCGGGTACAGCCACGGACTTGAACCGGTCACTTCGCGCAACCGCTCGAATTGGCGCAAGGCGAAGTCGGACAGGAAAACCGTATGGGTGCGCTTGATATGGGTCTTGTCCTTCTCCGGGGTGAAGGTCCAGGTCCGCGCCTCGAAGTCGATTTCGTCCCAAGTCGCTTTCATCAGGTCGCCCACCCGACAACCGGTGGACAGCATGATCCAGATTGCGCACTCGGACGGTCGGTAGAGATTGGCGCCGGGAATCTTTCGGGCCAGTTCGCGGATTTCATCTTCGGATAGCACCCGGTCGCGCTCGGTTTCCTTCCCGCCGATGTCCTCCTTCTTGAGACGGTGCGTCGGGTCGTTCTTCACGATGTCGCGGGCATAGCCGAAACCGAACATCTGCCGCATTTCCGACAGAGTGCGATTCGCTAACCGGTGAGCGCCACGGGCGAGGATGTTATCCAGCACTTTCATGACATGCGCCTTGGTCACGCCCTCGGCGGGAAGCTGGCCGAGGACCGGGAGCACGTCCTTTTCGAAGGATCGGATCAATTCGTTTCGGCTGGATTCCTTCCGCTTCGCCAGTTCCAGACTCACCCAGCGGTCGAACAGGTATGTGTCGTCGGGCCTGTCAATTGGACCAGTAACGCGGTTACCTTGGCTTGATGTTCGACCTTAGCTTTCAGTTTCTCGGCTTTGCGTTCCAAGGCTGGGTCTTTGCTCTCTTCGAGAATCCGCGGGGCTTGATTGCGGGTTTTGCGGATTGCGGTCAGTTTCTCCGCCGGCCATGTGCCGCAAGCCAAATCCGTTGCCTTACCGTCGAACTTGTACCGCCCTGAGAAAAAGACGGACACCTTGCCGTTGGACTTCACTCGCACCGTGCCTTGGAGGCTGCCGCCATCGGAAAGTTTCTTGTCTTTGTCCTCGGCCTTGAGTGATTGCAATTTCTTCTCGGTTAATTCCGCCATGGTCCCGCCCTCGTAATCCGCTGTGACCCTCAAGAATGATCCTAACTTTGGTCCCAATCGTAATGTCGGCTTTTGGTGAATCCTATCGGACAATCCTGGATAATTCACATTCTGAAAGTCCCATATATTGCAGTCTGTAGAGGCATTTAAGAAGATGCTAATAGAAGGCGAGAGATGTGGATTTACCTGTATGGCGTGCAGGTGGTAGGAGGTTCAAATCCTCTCGCCCCGACCAATAAAACAAAGGCTTATCGAGCCTGTCGGTAAGCCTTTTTTCGTTTGGGCTCCAATTTTAGGAGCCTTTCCCGATAAACCAGTGGCGTGCCCGGTGAGGTAAGCTGGAGCAAGTGGACACCCAAGTTTCATACCATGAGACGGAATGTCGACGGGCAAAGTTACCAAATCGAACCTTTGGATGAGTGTGCCCTGCCGGGCGCACCATAAAAAAAGACCTACTCGAAAGTAGGTCTTTTTGAAGGGAGGATCACGTACTAGTTATAGCTGTGGGGATACGGCTGTATTCGATAATTTCTGGGAATCCCCGTCAGGCGAACTTCCACATCCCGTTAGGCCAATAGCGGCAACGACGAGACAAACCGCAGCAAGTAGCTTCTTCATGATTCCCTCCGCATTAAGTATCAGTAATTAACTAAATTAGCCATTAATGACGCTACTTATATCGCCTATTTCAGGCGTAATTTGTTTACCAGTTCACGGCCACTTCCGTCAAGACGATATTTTCGATCAGATGGCTGTCCCAAAGTTCCTTCGTCAAGCATCGCGCTGGCGAACGGTCTTCTCTTGGAAGGCTTTCTCCTTGGAGCCCATCCCAGTAAGCCGTTCGCCCTGAGCCCTTCGACTCCGCTCAGGACAGGCCGGTCGAAGGGTTTCTTGAGCCTACTGGGATAGGCTCTTGGTCCGGAAGACATATGAGACTGCCTTTCTTCCTTTCGGTACGACCGTCATCAGTCGGGCATTCGGCCGAAAAGGGCGTAGTGCTTGCCAGAACATGGCTACGGTGGGTTGAATCGTCCGATTTTCATTACCCGGAATGTTCATTGGCTCTGATATTTCTTAACCAGATCTTGGATCTCGTCCACTTCTTCTCTATGAGCTTGACGATAAAGCTGATGAGCTTCGCGGATACTCGCCAGGTGCTTTTCGATATTCTCGGAAGTCAGCAAAACGCCGAAATCGTCAGCGATCCGACGATTCGGATCCGAGTAATTCAACACGCGATCGAGCACCAGGTCACCCAGCTCTTTCCGATAGTGAGAAGATTCCCAAAACCACCGCATCATGGTTTCCTTGTCACCCAAGGCCGGTACAGCCTCCATGGTATAGGTATTGAAACCGGAAAAGTCCCATAGAGGGAAGGGATTGCGTCTGCGTTCCCGTGCGACCTCTTCATTAAGTCGGACGATCTCTCTTTTCCAAGTCTCCCATTCATCCCAAAGCCCCGTGCCGGCCGTCAGTACCCATTGGCGTGCGTGAGCCGGGGAAATCAGAATATGGAATTCAATCTTGCTCCGGTGAGCCTCTTCAAGAATCCTTCGAAAGTAATCAAACGTATTCGTGCTTCCGTCTTCCGAAACAAAATCGAATTTCTTGTGTGGCCTTGGGAAATACAGGTGCGTCACGTAATTCAGTTCGCTATAAAGAGCCGCTTCGTGCCGTCCTCCGTGCATCATCATGATCGCTTCTTTATCGGGCTGTTCCACTTGTCCGCGCGGCAGAATCACATTATCCCGATTGGTCTGTTGAAACAGGGTCTTGAGGCTTGCTGTTGTGGCATCAACCGATGCCAAGGTTTCCAGCAGGTCCGTGGTTATAGCGATATTCCGTTTGGCCCCGTGAACATCCGACGAGAGTCGTTCCTCAGTGAAATCCGGAGCATTAGGTCTATAGGCATTGAATTGGAAGAAGTCGACGGCCAATACGACTTTCTTTAATCGTCGTTCTGCATTGGCGTGCTGAAAGTAGCGCAAATTTTCATAGATAGTCGCTCCATTCAACGCGAGGTTGTAGGTGTTAAATTCGGGGAACAGCGCCGGATGCTCCGGATCAAGGCCGTGTTCGGTGCGAGAGCTGCCGATGACCAGTACGTCGGGTTTTCGTGCTCTAACGGCGTGGGCCTTGGTCAGCCGCAGTTGCTTGAATAACTCCGGCTTATTGGCATTTATCCCTTCCCAGCTTGGAGACCCGAAAATGGAATAAGGGTCTACCAGGTAATTCATCAGGATGATTACAGTCAAAAGAACAACGGCACCGATACCGATCGTATCGAGATAAGCCGCGAATTGGCGTTCGCTTGGCGTCACTGGGCCCTTGCCCAAAAGCCGTGAAGAAATCGTAGCAGGCCCGGCAGATCGGAGTCGGGATAAAAGGGAGGAATCGGGCTTCGCGGCGGGTTTATTCACGGATTCTCAGAATTGAAAGTAGAGAAACTCGCTCACCTTGGTGAGGCTGAGCACGTCGAACACGAAGAGCAGCATGGTGAGGTTGGCCCAGATTACCGTCGGCCGCCATTCCATCCATCTCCAGCGAAGACGCTGGATCTCGCCTTTATAGGTTTCGAAAGCCGGATGGTAGTTGCGCATGAGTTGCTGGGTGTTGGGCAAAAACAGAACGAATATCGACAATGCCAATAGCCATGCGCCAGCCATCTCGGGTTTCGCGCCGGCGACGTGCGCGAAGACCCCGTCGAAGGTGACTCCCAGTCCCTGCAGCCACTCGCCAAAGCGCCCGAGAACCCGAAGGGCTTCGGGTTCCAGGGACACGCCGTTGGCTCCGATCATTCCGAGCCATATGCTCTTCGTACCCGTAATCGTCTCCGCGCGAAAGGGCACCCAGGCGGCGATCACCGCGACGAATGTCAGCGTCCAGCCGAATGCCTTGCCCATCCGGCTGGCGGCTGCCCGACCGCCGAACAGCGATCGCCAAACATGATTGACGATGAGAAAGAATCCATGCAGCCCGCCCCACACCACGAAGTTCCAGCCGGCGCCGTGCCACAGGCCCCCGAGCAACATTGCGATCATGAGATTGGCATGGCGTCTTGTCGGGCCCTTCCGGTTGCCGCCGAGAGGAATGTAGATATAGTCCCGCATAAAACGGGAGAGCGTTATGTGCCAGCGCCGCCAGAAGTCGATGATATTGGTCGACTTGTAGGGCGAATTGAAGTTGAGGGGTAGCCGAATGCCGAACATCCGGGCTAATCCGATAGCCATGTCGGAATAACCCGAGAAGTCGAAGTAGAGCTGAAGGGTGTAGGCCAGGGCGCCCGCCCAGGCCTCGAAGAAGGTCAGCGCAATGCCGCTATCGGCCGCATGGAATGCCGGCGTGGCATAGGCGGCGACGCCATCGGCCAGCACCACTTTCTTGAAGAGGCCGATGGTGAAGATGGTGAAGCCGACGGCATGGCGTCGGACGCTCAGTTGATAGAGGTCATTCCGGGCGAATTGCGGCATCATTTCCCGGTGATGCACGATGGGACCCGCGATCAGCTGGGGAAAGAAGGTGACGAAGAGACAGAAGTGGAGAAAGTTATACTCCTTGGTTTCCCCTTTATAGGCGTCTACGAGATAGGCGATTGTCTGAAAGGTGATGAAGGAAATGCCGAGGGGCAGGATGATGGTCTCCACGCCGAGAATATCGCCGAATATGAAGTTGATGTTGTCGACGAAGAAGTTCGCATACTTGTAATACCCGAGGAGCGACAAGTTGGCGGCAATACCGAAAATCAATAGCCATTTTTTCTCAGAGGAATGACCTTCGCCGCTCAGGGAAACTCCAAGCGCGTAGTTGAACAAAATGGAGGCCAAGAGTAAGCCCAAGTAGGCCGGATTCCACCACGCGTAGAAAAAGAGCGACACACCGATCAGCCAGGCGATGGCAACCCGGTGGTGGCCGCGGCTTCCGATGGCAAAGAAGACGAACAGAGAAATGGGGAGTAATAAGAAAATAAACGGATAGGAGTTGAAGAGCATCGGAGTTGCTTGATTCGACGTGCGGGACTAAAGGGCTTTGATCGGTGAT
>NZ_JBDIVO010000143.1:0-11151 GCF_039794385.1 Methylocaldum sp.
CCGTGGCCGGGGAGATCCAGGAGCAGGCGGTCCAAGACGCGGAAATTCGGCCCTTGGGTCGATTCCACTACATTTATCCGGCGGTCCGCTACCCGGTGATCGATTGCGGCCAAGTCCATGTGTGGCCTCAACGTTGGGAGCTCCCTGATGTCTACGTCCCGCCCTATCGGTTCGGCCCTCGCGAGTGGCGAGGGACTGGCTACGCTTACCCCTATTACTATCAGCCATATCAGCCGTTTCGGTAATCGACCGTTTCAGGAGCACAACGATCCGGAGTTTGGTAAAACGGGTTCTCCATGCGAGCCCTGCGCGCTTTACTCTGCCGGAAAGTTTTACTCTGAACACCATTTCCAATTCTCGGCGATCGACGAATGAAAGCGCTTTTGGTGTGGATGCTGGCCGTATCCTTTCGGCTTCAGGCCGAAGTAGGCCCGGTCAACTATGTAAAGGTTCACAAAAATTGGTGGAGTGGGAAGAGCAACTGGCCGATACTCCTGAAGATCCGCTCATCATCAAGCTCTAAACGAATGCTCTTGGCATGGAGCAAAAGCCAAACTACGGTCCGACGCCTTCTCGTCGGGTAAGAAAGGTCGACATGAATCCCTTGAGGGCGCCGGCGATTGCCGCCAGTTGGGGCACGGCTATTGTTTTGGTAACGCCTTTATGCGGCCTCTGGTTCTCATGCGGCTGTGATTGGCCTTGGGTCAACTTTTTCTTTGTTTGTAACGCCATAGTCAACACGCCAATCCCCCATTGTCCTTGGTGTGTGGATTCACTAACCGCGGCCACAAGCATCGGTTTTAGTATCGCCGCAAGTTCGTTGGCTGCTTGGAAGTTTCGTCCCACGGTCTCGAACGCTTTGGTGAGAATTCTTTACCGATCCGGAGTCGGCACCGCTGTCTTTGTCGGCGCGCTTCTTATCGCGGGTTGGTTGACGGCTCTCGCCACTGGCTATCCTTCGTTTCTGGGCATGAGGTTGAATTAAACACGGCTGGCAACGCCCGGGTCGCCCCATTTTGCCTAGACAACCGGGACATGCGGCGTTTAGTTCGGAAGGAGACTAGCCCTGATGCGCGGCGATATCTCGCCTCGGGGCGAGATATCGCCGCCTCTGTCCCGCGGCTTGCTGCGATAAATTCGCTTCCGTACCGCAAGCTCAAGGTAAACGTTTGATCCATAAAAGTTCGAATGAACCGGTCGGGGCTGGTACGAAAGTTGATAAAAAGAGAATCCAGTCCCAGAGGTTAACCCACCACGAGAAGGCCATGACGAAAAGACGTTTGGACTATGCCAAAGCGGCGCCGGACGCCATGGAGGCGATGTGCGCGCTACAAAAGTACGCGGACGAATGCGGTCTCGAGCGATCCCTGCTGGAGCTCGTCAAGATCCGAGCCTCTCAGATCAACGGCTGTGCCTACTGCATAGACCTTCACACCAGGGAGGCGAGGGCTCTGGGCGACACCGAGCAGCGGCTCTACGCGCTCAGCGTCTGGCGCGAGGCGCCGTTCTATACCGATCGGGAACGGGCCGGACTCGCCTGGTGCGAAGCGATCACCCAAATCAGCGAAGGACACGCCCCGGACGAGGTCTTCGAACAGGCACGCGCGCAATTCACGGACGAAGAGCTGGTCAAGCTCACGCTGGCGACCATCGCCATCAACGGGTGGAACCGGCTCGCCATCGGCTTTCGGAAGGTACCGGACACCTACCGGCCAGCGTGTGGAAAGTTCCGGTAAAACCCTGGCGTGCTGGCGATGCGCTCCGGGAAGTCGTGCAAAGTAAACGGTAGCAAGAACGTGATCAACAAAAGGTACTGGATAGTTCAGGCAAGCTGGCTCGGCCTCCACCTGAGCCTGCTCGCCGGCTGCGGCCAACCGACGGCGGAGCCGGCAGGACCGCCGCCCCCGGCGGTTGCGGTAAGCCGGCCGATTCAACGGGAAGTCGTGGAATGGGAAGAGTACACCGGACGGCTGGACGCCGTGGAGACCGTAGAGGTGCGGGCTCGCGTGGGGGGATATCTGGAAAAGGTCAATTTTAAGGACGGATCCCTGGTCAAGAAGGGCGACCTGCTGTTCGTCATCGATCCCCGACCTTATAAGGCCGCGCTCGGACGGGCGCAGGGAGAGCTGGCGCGCGCCCAGGCCCGGCGCGACCTGGCGAAAAACGATCTGGCGCGGGCGCAGCGGCTGTTCGAGAAGCGGGTGATTTCCGAAGAGGAGCTCGACACCCGCGACAAGAACCTGCGCGAGTCCATCGCCGCCGTCCAATCGGCGCAGTCCGCCGTCGACGAGGCCAAGCTCAACCTGGAATTCACCGAAGTGCGCGCCCCGATCAGCGGACGCATCAGCCGGGAACTCGTCACCGAGGGCAATCTGGTGAACGACGGAACCGGGACGGCGACCCTCTTGACCACCATCGTTTCGTTGGACCCCATTTACGTCTATTTCGAGGTCGATGAGCAGGCGTATCTGCGCCAGGGCGCCAGGAGGCGAACCGGCGAGCGGGGCACCTTGCAGGAGGCGGTGAACCCCGTGTTCGTGGGGCTGGCCGATGAAGAGGGCTTCCCGCACGAAGGGCGCCTGGATTTTCTGGACAATCGATTCGATCCCGCTGTCGGCACCATCCGCGCCCGCGCCGTGGTCGACAACCCGGATGGGATGTTGACGCCGGGGCTGTTCGCGCGCGTGAAACTTCCGAGCAGCGGCAAGTTCCCGGCCGTGCTGTTGGACGACAAGGCGGTCCTCACCGACCAGGATCGCAAGTACGTCTATGTGCTCGATGCCGACAACCGGGCGCAGCGTCGCGACGTCAAGCTCGGGCGGATGTTCGATGGCCTCCGCATCGTCACCGAGGGCTTGGGCGCCGACGACGCGGTGGTCGTACACGGAGTCCAAAAGATCTTCTTCCCGGGCATGCCGGTCAGCCCGCAGTTCATCAAGATGGGCGATCCCCCGCCGCATCCGGCTGATCCCAAGCTGAACGCCGGTAATGAGCAGACCTCGGCAAACCGGACCCGGGAGCCCAGCGCATGAGGGACTTTTCCGCCTTCTTCATCGACCGCCCAATTTTCGCGGCAGTCTTGTCGATCCTCCTGTTCGTCGTCGGAGTGATCGCGATCCCGTTGCTTCCGGTGGCCGAATACCCCGATGTGGTGCCGCCTTCGGTGCAGGTGCGCGCGGTTTATCCCGGCGCCAACCCCAAGGTCATCGCCGAGACCGTCGCCACCCCTCTCGAGGAAGCCATGAACGGGGTGGAACACATGATGTACATGAAGTCGGTGGCGGGCTCCGACGGCGTGATGTACCTGACCGTCACCTTCAGGCCGGGTACCGACGTCGACCTCGCTCAGGTACAGGTCCAGAACCGCGTCAACCAGGCCCTGCCGCGGCTCCCGGAGGATGTGCGCCGGCTCGGCGTCACCACCGAGAAGCAGTCGCCCAATCTGACCATGGTGGTGCATCTGCTCTCGCCGAACCAGAAGTACGACACCCTGTACCTGCGCAACTATGCCACCCTGCACGTCAAGGACGAACTCGCGCGCCTGCCGGGCGTGGGCCAGGCGATGGTGTTCGGCGGCGGCGACTATTCGATGCGCATCTGGCTCGATCCGGACAAGGTCGCCGCGCGCGGCATGGCGGCGGGCGACGTGGTCCGGGCCATCCGCGAACAAAACGTCCAGGTCTCGGCGGGAACGATAGGCGGCCCTCCGCAGCCGCGCGTCAGTGATTTCACGCTGTCGATCAACGCGCAGGGGCGGCTGGTCACCGAGGAGCAGTTCGGCGACATCGTGGTCAAGACCGGCGCCGGCGGCGAGATCACCCGCCTGCGCGACGTGGCGCGGATCGAGCTCGGCGCCTCCGAATACGCGCTGCGCTCGCTGCTCAACAATCGGCAGGCGGTGGCGGTCGCGATTTTCCAGGCCCCCGGCTCGAACGCGATCGAGCTCTCCGACAGCGTGCGCGCCAAGATGCGCGAGTTGGAACGCTTCTTCCCCGAGGGGGTGAAGTGGGACGTGGTCTACGACCCGACGGTGTTCGTTCGCGATTCGATCGAGGCGGTCGTGAAGACGCTGTTCGAGGCCGTGCTCCTGGTGGTCGCGGTGGTCATCCTGTTCCTGCAGACCTGGCGAGCCTCGATCATCCCGCTGCTCGCGGTACCCGTCTCCATCGTCAGCACCTTCGCGGTGTTGCTGTTGCTGGGCTTTTCCATCAACACGCTCACGCTGTTCGCCTTGGTGCTCGCCATCGGCATCGTGGTGGACGACGCCATCGTCGTGGTCGAGAACGTGGAGCGCAACATCGCCAACGGACTGGCGCCGCGAGCGGCGGCCCATCAGGCCATGCGCGAAGTCAGCGGCCCCATCATCGCCATCGCGCTGGTCCTGACGGCGGTCTTCGTGCCCATGGCCTTCCTGTCCGGCGTGACCGGCCAGTTCTACCGCCAGTTTGCCGTGGCCATCGCCATCTCCACCGTGATCTCGGCGGTGAATTCGCTGACATTGTCACCGGCGCTGGCGGCAACGCTGCTCAAGCGGCACGGCGCGACACCCGATCCGGTGACGCGCGTGCTAGACACGCTGTTCGGCTGGCTGTTTCGACCCTTCAACCGCGGCTTCCAGCGCAGCGCCGAGGCATACTCCGGCGCCGTGGTCAGGATCCTGCGCCGAAGCGGCCGAATCCTGGTGCTCTACGGCGGTCTCATCGGCCTGACCTGGCTGAGCTTCCAGGCGGTGCCGGGGGGCTTCATCCCGACCCAGGACAAGCTGTATCTGATAGGCGGCGTCAAGCTGCCGGAAGGTGCCTCGCTCGATCGTACCGAAGCGGTGGTGCGCACCATGAGCGAGATGGCCCTGTCCACCGAAGGGGTCCGCGATGCCGTGGCGTTTCCGGGGCTCAATGCCCTGCAGTTCAGCAACACGCCAAATACCGGTACGATCTTCTTCGGCCTGCACGGGTTCGACGAGCGCCAGCGGCCGGCGCCCGAGATCGTCGGCGAGCTGATGGGCAAATTTTCCTCGATCCAGGAGGCCTTCGCGTTCGCGATCATGCCGCCGCCGATACTCGGCATCGGCACCGGGTCCGGCTTTTCGCTCTACGTCCAGGACCGTGCGGGCCTGGGCTACGGTGAATTGCAGCATGCGGTCCAGGGACTGGCGGGCGCTCTTTCGGAAGTACCGGGGATGGGGTTTCCCATCAGCTCTTATCAGGCCAACGTGCCGCAACTGACGGCCGACGTCGACCGCACCAAGGCGAAGCGACATGGCGTGCCCTTGAGCGAGGTGTTCGAAACGCTGCAGATTTACCTCGGTTCCACCTACGTGAACGACTTCAACCGCTTCGGCCGCACCTATCAGGTCTACGCTCAGGCCGACGCCCAGTTCCGCGACCAGCCCGAGGACGTCCTCACGCTGCGCGCCCGCAACCAAGCCGGAGAGATGGTGCCGATCGGCAGCATCGTGACGGTCCGTCAGACCTATGGGCCGGACCCCGTGATCCGTTACAATGGCTACCCCGCCGCGGACCTCATCGGCGAGGCCGATCCCAGGATCATGTCCTCGAACGAAGCCATTGCCGCCATTGCCTCCCTGGCACCTCGGGTGCTGCCCGCCGGAACGAGTTACGACTGGACCGACCTGAGCTATCAGCAGATCCACGAAGGCAATGCCAATAAAGTCGTGTTTCCGCTGTGCGTGTTATTGGTATTTTTGGTACTCGCCGCGCTCTACGAGAGCTGGACGCTGCCGTTGGCGGTCATCCTGATCGTGCCCATGTGTCTGCTCTCGGCGCTGTTCGGCGTGTGGCTGACGGGAGGCGACAACAATATCTTCGTCCAGATCGGGCTGGTGGTGCTGATGGGGCTCGCCTGCAAGAACGCCATCCTCATCGTCGAGTTCGCGCGCGAGCTCGAGGGCGAAGGCCGCGGCATCGTCGCCGCGGCGATCGAGGCGAGCCGGCTGCGGCTGCGGCCGATCGTGATGACCTCGGTGGCCTTCATCGCCGGCGTCGTCCCGCTGGTGTTCTCTCACGGCGCCGGGGCCGAGGTGCGCCGCATCATGGGTGTCACCGTGTTCTCCGGCATGCTCGGGGTGACCTTATTCGGCCTGTTCATGACACCGGTCTTCTACGTGGTCATCCGCGCCCGGGTGGCACGGAGGCGCGGGCGGGCACCGGTCCCCGCCGTGGTGGACGAACTGGGGAGGGTGTCCGATGACTAGCGCGAAGCCCGTCGCTGTGGGTTCGGCCCTGGGCCTCGCGCTGTTAAGAGGGTGTCTTCGCCATCCCGACCGAGCCCGAAGCCGAGAGCGAGGAATGGCCAATCGATAGGCTGTTTGCGATTGTAAGGCCTCGCGCAACGGCCTTATTCAACCGGCTTCTTTTCTAGGCTGATCTTTGATACCGTCATGCGTGGAGAACGAAGCGGATAGCCGAAACGGTGACGGTTCCGACGTTCTCGCATCACTTCACCAAGTTCGCGTGATTCACGGGGGGACATCAGTTCGAGGACATGCAGGCCTACATCATTCAGGCAGCATCGCGACCATGCAAACGCTGATCACCGGCGGTATTCCCAATATGGACCGCAGCCCGCCGGAGGACAGGGTGCTCAACATCGCCAAGGGGATTTCCAGTGCGACCGGTGAAAGCTTTTTCCGCTCATTAGTCGAACACCTTGCCGCTTCCCTTGACGCCCACCGCGTCTTCATCGGCGAGCTGGTGGAAGCCGGCTCGGAACGGGTGCGCACCATCGCCGTGTGGGCGGACGGGAAAATCGTAGACAACTTTGAATACGATCTGGCGCATACCCCTTGCAGGCACGTGATCGGCAAGAGCCTGTGCTCCTATGCGAGCGGTGTGCAGCAATCGTTCCCCCAGGATCGGTTTCTCGCCGAGATGAAGGTTGAAGGGTATGTGGGAACGCCGCTTCTTGATTCGGGCGGCCGTGCCCTGGGCCTGATCGTGGTGTTGTTCGACCACCCCATCGAAAGCCCGAAGCTGGCCGAATCGATCCTGCAGATTTTTGCCGTGCGCGCCGGGGCCGAGTTGGAGCGCCGCCGGGCCGAAATGGCGCTGCGGCACAGTGAAGAACGCTGGCGCCAGGTGTTTGAGAATTCCGCGATCGGTATCGCATTATCCAACGTGGATGGCCGGTTTCTGGCCGCCAATGCCGCCTTTCAGCGAATGCTGGGTTACACCGGAGAGGAACTGCTTGCACTCTCCTGGCCCGATATCACCCACGAGGAAGACCGCGGCAATAACTTGGCCCTTTACCAGGAGTTTCTCAGCGGGAAGCTCCAGCAGTTCAAGATCGAAAAGCGCTATCGGCGCAAGGACGGGAGGGTGCTCTGGGTCAGCAACACCATTTCCCGGGTTTTGGACGGAGGCTACTGCCCCGGCTTTGTCATGGCATTGGTCGAGGATGTCACCGAGCGCAAGCGGCTGCAGCAACAATTGCAGGAGGAACACGAGCGACTCCGCCTTTTGCTGAATCTCACCAACGAGGTGCTTTCGCACCTGGATCTGAGACAACTTTGCCAGGCCGTTTCGTCGAGCGTCCGGCGCGTCATGCAGTGCGATTTCGTGGGTCTTACTCTGCCCGATCTCGAGGCGGGCGGGATGCGCCTTTACACGCTCGACTTCCCGGACGGCAAAGGAACCGTCCGGGCAGGCGCGCTTTTTCCTATGGAAGGGACGCCGTCTGGTCTGACGTTCCGGACAGGTCGCCTCCAGGTCTTCGACGCCCAGCGCATGGCCCAGTTCGATAGGGGAATCAATCCTGGCCTGGCGGAGGGTCTGAAATCCGGTTGTTTCTTTCCGCTGATCCATTGCGACCGCTTGCTCGGCACCTTGAATCTATTGCGGCTGGCGGACAGCGTCTTCAGCGATGGGGAGATCGATTTCCTGGAGAAAATCGCCGGGCAGGTGGCGATCGCCGTGGACAATGCCCTGAATTACCGTGAAGTGAGTGAGGCGAAGGAACGGCTGGCAGAGGAGAAGCGCTGTCTTGAAGACGAAATCCGGATCGAGCACGACTTTGGCGAAATCATCGGCGAAAGTCCTGCGCTGGCGTGCGCTCTCAAACAGGTCGAAATCGTGGCGACGACCGATGCGACCGTCCTGATCTCCGGTGAGACAGGTACCGGCAAGGAACTCATCGCCCGGGCCATTCACGACCTGAGCGCGCGCTCCGCTCACCCCTTCGTCAAGGTGAACTGCGCGGCCATCCCCAGGGATCTGCTGGAGAGCGAGCTGTTCGGCCATGAGAAGGGCGCCTTCACCGGGGCGATCGCGCGGCGCATCGGTCGGTTTGAACTCGCACACGAGGGCACTCTGTTTCTCGATGAAATCGGTGAGATTCCGTTGGATCTGCAGCCCAAGCTGCTGCGGGTGCTGCAGGAGCAGGAGTTCGAGCGGCTCGGCAGTGCCCGTACCGTTAAAACCAATGTCCGGCTGGTGGCGGCGACCAACCGAAACCTGGCCCGGATGGTCAAGGAGCAGACGTTTCGTGACGATCTGTATTACCGTCTGAACGTCTTTCCCATCACGGTTCCGCCTCTACGCGAGCGTCCCCAGGACATTGCGCCCCTGGTGCGACATTTCGTGGAAAAGTTCGCGCGGCGCATCAACCGCCCGATCACCCACATTCCCAACGAGGTGATCGAAGCGCTCAAGCGTTATCAATGGCCGGGCAACGTGCGCGAGCTTCAGAACGTCATCGAGCGCGCGGTGATTCTGTCGCCCAATGGCGTGCTGCGCGTGCCCCTGCCCGATTCGGTATCCGTTCACAAGGAATCTTACACAATGCGGGGCGCATCGAGAACACTCGAAGACGTCGAACGCGAACACATCCTCCAAGTCTTGCGGGAAACCGACTGGGTGATCGGCGGGCCGAAAGGGGCCGCGGAACGACTGGGCCTCAAGCGGAGCACCCTGCGCTCCCGCATGGAAAAACTCGGCATATCCCGCGACATGTCGTGACGAACATTATCGCTTTCAATAAGGCATTAATTTTTGTAGGGTGGGTTAGGCCGCGAGGCCGTAACCCACCGAACGGCCTCGGACCTGTCCTGAGCCAAGTCGAAGGGTCGGTGGGTTACGCGGGGCCTGTCCTGAGCTTGTCGAAGGGCCTGTCACGAGCGGAGCCGAGGGGCTATAACCCACCATCGATGGGTTTCGGTTCGCTCTACCCATCCTACGATGAATGTTCACTCGAATGCCGAATGGAATAAGACTCGAAAACGTGTCACAGGCCATATCCCGCTTCTTCATGGTATCCAGGTCGCGGCTGCCGATAGCCGCAGCGGTGAGTTGCATGGATTCTTGTCTTGCCCGGTTGAAATCGCTAACTATGGGGGCGGGTGACCAAGAGACCGAAGCCACGGTCGGCCTGTAGGAGACGGCCGCATTGCAGTACATGTTCTTAAGCTTTTTGTATTGCCAATGCGCGGTCGAATGTTCCTTGCCTCTTTATGGCTAAACTCCAATATTCCCGATTTTGGTCCTTATTTCCGGCAGCTTCCTCTCATCATAAAGAAAATGACCAATCCGTTACCATCGCCCGATTCAGAGGCCGATCAGAGTTTGCCTCGAACCCTTCGAGAAGCCGTGGACCGGTTGACCCTCCAGCTGAGTCAGGCCGAAAAAGACAAAATTGCCGCGGCATCCAGTGCGGACGCCATCATTGTCCACTTCAGCCTAGGGGCTTATATCCGGAAGGTCTTTGGTCTTTGGCGCGGAAACAAGGCGCTGATGGCATCCTGTGGCGCTCTCAATCCCGAGGAGGCTTCGGTCGTGATTATCCGTGAGCTGTGGGCAAGGTTGCGGCGCCAGTCCGGTCTGTGATGTGAGCGCAGCTTGCTACCCTTCTGTAAGGAGGAGATTAATCTCATGAAGCGCGGTCTTCCTCCAAATTGTCCTTTTGCTCAACCATTTAATCTGTGAGGCTGTCGATGCAAGCCACTGCCACCGATATTGCTCATGTCATAGAACTTGCGGTGGCGCCCGTATTTCTTCTTACCGGCATCGGTGCTCTACTGTCGGTGCTTAGCTCTCGCGTTGGCCGCATCGTTGATCGGTCCCGCCAGATCGAGGACAAACACGCCGGCACGGACGAACACCTCCATCCGGACATTCAGTGCGAGATCAGTATGCTATCGCGCCGCGCCCGCATAGCGTACTGGGCGATTAGCCTCTGTACGGCCTGTGCCTTGCTCATCTGTACACTCATTGTCGTTCTGTTCGTCGGGGCCTTCTTAAGCCTGGATGTTTCGAACGCTATCGCGATTCTCTTTATCGCCGCGATGGCCGCCCTGATCATCGGCCTTTATTGCTTCCTGCACGAAATTTATCTGGCGACCGCCAGCTTGCGGTTCCGATGGCGCTACCGAAAATGAGCACCGTTATCAGCTGCTGCCAACACCATCGTTTGGCATCAATCTTCCTTCGCCGTGTTGTCGAGGAAAACAGAGCGGCGCTATAGGGCATCGTGCAAAACAGGCGAAGCATATTCGGCTAACAAGGCCAGAATGTCTGTATCGCAGGCCCCGCAACCTGAACATGCACCGGTCGCTCTCGATATGCTGTCCAGGTCGTTGACTCCCTTATCGACAAGTCGCTTGATCTGTCCTGTCGTCGTCCCGCTACAGCGGCAAATCACGTTCTTTTTCTGGTCGGGATGGTTGATGTTCATTTCAATGGCGAAAGTCTAGAGTTCTAGGGTAAGGCACAACGGATACCGTCGTGACTGCTTCGCGCCGTCGTGGGTCGGGCGGGTAGGGAGCCGTGGTCGAGGAGCTCTTTGATCCGGTCGACAGGGTGGCCGCTCTGAACCGGAAAACTCGGTTCCATCGGCGCCGGTTGCAGAAACGCCCCGTGCGCATCCGTCGGTATTTTAAACTTCGGAAGATTACTTATCCGGCCGCGGCCGGATGATTCTGATTTAACTCAATGCCAATCCTGTGTCGGGTGTTATCACCGTTTTCATTGCGCAGTAGGCACTATCGGTCGAGCATGGATTTCCGTCTGAGCTATTAATCAGGCCCGTAAATACCCTCCTGGTATTTCGGGCCGCCGCCCAGGCCCGGTACACGCCCGGCCTGGGCTCACGCGGCTTGTCGCCGCGCCGGGGCATCCCTGCCCCGGATTAACCCGGCCT
>NZ_JBDIVO010000144.1:0-11066 GCF_039794385.1 Methylocaldum sp.
TCGAAAGGAATAGCGCCGTGTCGCTCGGCCACCGCCAGGACCTGGTCGGCCGGAACGAACAAGAACTCGGCCTCAGGGTCAATGAACTTTTTGATGAGCCAGGGGCAGGCCACCCGGTCCACCTTAACGTTCTCGCGCGTGATCCACTTCATGATGTTTGACCTCCAGTGAGTTATGGAAGCAGTTTTTTATCGGCGCCTTTCTCGGTATGCGTGAGCACGCCTGCCGCGGCGAAGGCCGCGTAAACAGGTAGCACGCGCCCATGGCATCCAAGAGATCCACGATGAGGACCTTGCGGACGGGTTCGTCCACCTCTTGAGTTCTAACCACTTCGCCACGCGCGCTATCCCGTTGACCGATGCCATTCCGTCTTATCCCTTTACACCGGCCGATTCCGCCGTCCCGTCAGTACCCGAGGCGAGGAGTCCCCGGCGAACCTGGTCGAAGTGGGCGCGGATTTCCTCCACCGACCCCTGGCGGACGATGGCGCCCGCGCGCATCACCACGATCCGCTGGGCGATGGCGAACGCCTCGTCCAGATTGTGGGTGACGTAGAGCAGGGTGAATCCGAGTGCTTCCTGGAGCGCCAGAATCTCGCGGCGCAGTTCGAGGGCCAGTTCAAAGTCCAGGCTGGACAGGGGTTCGTCCATGAGCAGCAGGCGGGGTTGGGTGACGAGGGCACGGGCCAGGGCGACACGCTGCTGCTCGCCGCCCGAAAGTTCGCCGGGGCGCGCGTCCGGCCGCGATTCCAGGCGCACCAACCGCAGGGTTTCCCGGATGCGCCGTTCCCGCTCCGCCCTGGCAACGCCCTGCGCCTTCAGGCCGAATTCCAGATTCCCGCGCACCGTGAGATGCGGCCACAGGGCCAGGTCCTGAAACACCATGCCGAGACCCCGCTGTTCGGGTTCCAGGTCAAGGCGGCCGGCTTCCGCCGCGACCGCCCCGTCCAGCAGTACGGCGCCCCGCTCGGGCACGCGGAAACCGGCGGCGAGGCGCAGCACCGTGGTCTTGCCGCAGCCGGAAGGGCCGAGCAGCACGACCCGCTCGCCGGCTTCCACGTCCAGGGAAAAATCCCGCACCGCCGGCTTGCCCCGATAGGACGCCCAAACCTGCCGGAACTCGACGGCGCTCATGGCGAGTGCGCCTCTCTGCGAAGGCCAAGTCCAGTCAGGATGAGCGGCGGCAGTGCCGCGGCCACCAACAAGGCGCACAGCGCCGCCACCAACCCGAACGGGCTGTTGGCCATCACGGTGAAGATGCGCACCGGCAGGGTGTCCCCGCCGGGCGGGTACACCAGCAGGGCGAGTCCGGTATCGCGCAGGCAAAAGAGGTAAGCGACCAGCCAGGCGGTCAGGAGTCCTCGCCGGCTCAGGGGCAGCGCGATGAACAGGATCCGCCGCCACCAGCCAGCCCCGGCCACGGCCGCCGCCTGCTCCAGGGACGGCGGGAGGCGCGCCAGAGCGCTGTGGGCGATGCCCCCGGACAATGCTCCATACTGGATGAGATACCCCAACAGCAGGAGACCCGGCGAGGCGTAGAAGCCGGCAGTCGCAGGTTGGTTCCACAGTCCGATCAGGCCGATGCCTACAACTGAGCTGGGCAGGATCAGGAGCAGCAGGGCGGCGAATTCGGTGAGGCCTGCGCCGCGCGTCCGCTCGCGCCACAAAAGCCCCAGAAAAAATCCGAAGGCCGTCAAAAGGCTCGCCCCGAGCGCAGCGTACAACAGGCTGCGCCCGAGGGCATCGCCCGCCCGACGCCACGCGTCGCCGAAGTCCGCCGGGGCGGCTTGAAGCAGTAGTGCGCCGAGCGGCAACACCACGAGCATCAAAAGCAGACTGGATACGCCGACCGTCCATAGCCATTTGCAAGCGCCCAGGCGGATGGAAAGCGAGGTTCCCGCCGGCCGAAGATCGGGTGCCGCGAAGCGCCGCGAGCGCCATTCCGCCGCCAGCGGCAAGCCCACGACCAGCGCCAGCGGAGCCGCTGCCGCGATGGCCGCGTCGAAATCGTAGAAGGCCGCGAACTGGGTCAGGATTTCCACCGGGTACACGTCATAGCGCAGGAACATGGGCACGGTGAGTTCGCCCAGGACCAGCAGAAACACCAGGACAGCGCCGAATAGAACGCCCGGCCCAACGGCCGGCAGGGTGATGCGGCCAAGCACTTTCGGCCAGGCGGCGTACAGCCTCGCAGCCTCCTCCAGGCGGGGATTGACGCTATGGAGGAGGGTCGCCGTGAGTAGCACGATCAGGGGCAGAAACACCGTGGCCAGCGTTACGGCACAGCCCGGCAGTCCGAACAGCCATTCTGAGAGAGTTCCGGCCACTGAAGCGGGCAGCAGGCGGGCGAGCCAACCCTCCCGCCCCAGCAGGGCGAACCAGCCGAGCGCGAGGAAATAGGGCGGGAGCAGCAGGGGCAGGATGAACCCCGCGGCGAACAGGCGCCGCCCCGGCAGATCGGTCTTGCCGAGCAGCAGGCCGAGCGGCACGCCGAGTCCCAGCGCGCCCAGGGTGGCCAGTCCCGCGAGCAGCACGCTCCGACCGAAGAGCCGAGGCAGGCGGGGCGATGCCCACAGGTCCCGATAGCGATCCAGGCCGAACATTCCGTCCACGGTGAGACTCGATGCGAACATGACCACGAGCGGCGCCAATCCCAGCCCCAGAAACAAGGTTGCCGCAAGGGTCAGGGTGAGGCGTCTCGAACCCATGGAACCGGTGGTTTAATGCCTGACGGCAATACCTTCAGGCATTTTGGAGAAGGGAATGGTCTTCACCGCCTCGTCCCGCTTGGCGTCGATCACCCCCTGAACCGGGTCGAAAGGCGGCGGTGCTTCCGCGCGGGCCGGCAACATGGCGCACATCAGGAAAAGGAAAGTTCCTAGCGTAATCCTCGGAAAGACGATGCGGTTCATAACAGCACTCCCGCCTGGGCCAACCAGGGTTTGAGGAAGGTGAACAAGAAACCGACCAGGCCGCAGACGCCGATGACCGGGATGACGCCGACCCGGCAACGGAACAGGATCAGCAGCGCACCCAGGCCTACCAGAGCCGAAACGCCATCGAAGCGCCCAGAGAAGCCCTGCGGCCAAAATACGTGGTAGGCGAAAAACACAGCGAGGTTGAGGATGACACCCACCACGGCGGCGGTAATGCCGGTCAGGGGCGCGGTGAACTTGAGATTGCCGTGGGTGGTTTCGACCAGGGGGCCGCCCGCCAGGATGAACAGGAAACTGGGCAGGAAGGTGAACCAGGTCACCACGGCCGCGGCTGCGGTGCCTGCCAGAAAAAGCTGATCCGGTCCGAACAGTTGCTTGGCCCAGCCGGCGACGAAACCGACGAAGGTCACCACCATGATGAGCGGCCCCGGCGTCGTTTCGCCCAAGGCCAGGCCGTCGATCATTTGATGCGGAGCGAGCCAGTGGAAATGCTCGACCGCGCCCTGATAGACGTAGGGCAGCACCGCGTAGGCACCGCCGAAGGTGAGCAGGGCCGCCTTGGTGAAGAACCAGCCCATCTGCGTGAGCGCGCCGTGCCAACCATACTGCGCGTATAGGAAGCCGATCGCGCCACTCCATAGGATCAGGCCCGCTAGAATGATCTTGAGCAAGCTGGCCCAGGTGAAGCGGGCATGGGCGGGAACCGGCGTATCGTCGTCGATCAGCGCCGGACCGTAGCTTTGCTTGGCCGCACCATGGCCTCCGACCACAAATTTGCCGGGTGCAAACTTGCCGCCGATGCCGCCCAGAATCGCCGCCACCAGCACGATCAAGGGAAACGGCGCTTTGAAAGCAAAAATGGCCACGAACGCCGAGGCTGCCATGGCCCACAGCACCCAATTTTTCAGCGCCCGCGAGCCGATGCGCCAGGCTGCGAACAAAACGATGGCGGTCACCGCCGGCTTGATGCCGTACAGCACGCCGGCCACGGCGGGCACCTGGCCGAACGCCAGGTAAATCAAGCCCAGTCCGATCAAGATCAAGAGCGAAGGCAACACGAACAGCCCTCCCGCGATGATCCCGCCCCAGGTGCGGTGCATCAGCCAGCCGATATAGGTCGCCAGTTGCTGCGCCTCCGGCCCCGGCAGGAGCATGCAGTAGTTGAGTGCGTGCAGGAAGCGTTTCTCGCTGATCCAGCGGCGCCGTTCGACCAATTCCGAATGCATGATGGCGATCTGGCCGGCAGGGCCGCCGAAACTGATGAAGCCGAGCTTGAGCCAGAACAGGAAGGCGGCCCAAAAACCTACGGCGACCGGGCGAACATTGTTCTTAGTGGGTGCGGTGACGTGGGAAGTTTCGCTCATGGCGCGGAATCCTTTTCAAATGCGGCCAGTAGCCCGTCAAACAGAACGCTGGCGGCCGTGAACAGTTGATCGTCATTGGCGCTGGTTTCACGCAGGCCCGCCAATACGCGCTCAATGCCTTGGGCCTCCGGAGGTTGGATGCCGCCGACGTCGAGGAAGTGCACGATGCCGGCGAGTCGCGCGAGCGGTGGCGACTCCAGGCCGAATCCGGCCAGGAGGGTCTCGAAGGTCACCTTGCCGCCCACATGGGAAAAGGCGGCACCGTCGAAGTCGAACCCCAACGCGTCCTCCGGGCAGTCGGCGGGTGAAGCCAACCAGAGAATGCGGGCGTCCGGGTCGATGAAGCGGCGAATCAGCCAGGCGCTCGCGAGTCGATCCACCCAGGGGCGGGCACGAGTCGCCCACACGCGGCCGCGATAGTCGGCAATATCCAAGCGTGGGATCGCACCGGCCGCCGCATGCGGTTCGTCGGGGGACAGGCAGCGGCTGACCGAACTTTCCAGCTCCTGCAATGCGGCATCGGCTTGTTTCTGGGCTTCCCCCGGGACGAAGTCGATGGCGGCCAATTGTCCAAATGTCCTGCGGAGCTTTCTGGCTTGTTTCAGTGTCGCCGGCGCGGTTTCGCTCGTCAGCCGGGCGCGGCACTGGGCAATCTCCACCAGCAATTCGCCGAATTCGGATGAACGATCAAATAGCCTCGAAAAACCGTCTTCACCTTTTCCTTCAGTCTTCAGCAAATAGGCCGTGCCGCCGTTCTCACGGAGATCGTCGGCGACCTCGGCCAGAATCTCTCGACAGCCGTCCCGTTCGGGCAGCAAATAGACGCCATCCCGGAGCACCGCGGCGCCCGAGGCTTTGAGCGCTCGCCAGGCCCGCATTCGGGCCGTGGCGTTCTCCGTCGGCAGAGTCAGTATGAGCAAAAGCCAAGACATGTGTAGCATTCTCTACAGTAATGTAGATTATGCTACTCATTAAGCTGAAGGGCTTCAAGTTGCGTAAACGCCTTTTAAAACAGGTTTCTCAGCAATAAGACCAAGCCATAGCACACGCTGGTAGCTATCGCCGCGAGGCCGAGTGCCAGCCAGAAATTCAGCGACCGTTCCAGCAGCAGGGGCAAGATCCAAAAGAAGGCCAGTGAAGGTATCACCAGCCAGACGATTTGCCGCGAAAGCTCAGTTATCAGTTCGGTGTCCCCGGTGTCGACATAGAGCCAGATGAAGGCCAGAATCGATGTGATCGGCAGTGATGCGATGAGGGCGGCAACCAGGCTGCTACGTTTCGCCGTTTCGGAAATTACTGCGATCAACAGCGCGGATATCAACACTTTGAGGTACATGGCCGTTTGTGTTATTTGCTTGCCGGCTTGCAGCGGAGGTTGGTACGCCAAGATCGTACCCATTTTCTCGTTATGGTTTGCGCTTACGCTCGTAGGTGTTCATACCGACTCGTCTGCATTCAAGTCCTTCTGAATCTTTCAGAATAAATCAGACGTCTCGGAGCGGGCGTGCTTTATTCATGCCTATCAATAGACCGTAGCGCATTCGAAGTCGTTGGCCCAATCACCATGGGAATATGAAAGGGGACGCATGTCATGAGAATAGGCTCTGCTCTCTCCGAACATACGAGGGCTTACACTGAGCGGACTTTCAGGGCGAGTCTGCTCATGCTATCCGTGGTAATCGACCGCTCGGAGTTCAGTCCATCTACCGTACGCTTAACAGGCAGACCTCGCCCTCTGCCGAACCGACGGCCAGCATGTTGCCCTGAGGACTCCAGGCCAGCCGGGTCAGCGGATTTTTCAGGATACAAAGATCCTTCATTATGCCTTCGGGGATATTCCACAGGATCAACATTCCATCCTGCCCGACCGTGGCGAGAACATCCCGCTTCGGATGAAACCCGAGGTCGGCGATGCGGTCGATGTGGCGGCTGAGCACAAAGGGCTCCCGATTGGCCGGACCCGGTCCCGAGAAATTCCACAGCACCGCCTCACGGTCCGCGCCGCTGGCCAGATATCGGGATGAGGCATCCCAGTCCAATAGGCTGATCTTGCCGGGATAGCCCGACATGCCGACGTTCTTGGCGGTCTTTACATTCCAAACCAACAGGCTGGCATCCTGGCAGCCGGCAGCGAGGTGTTCGTCGTTCGGCGAAAGGCTCAGGGAGAGAAACGAGCCTTTCCACTGGAAATGCTTTTT
This sequence comes from Methylocaldum sp., assembly GCF_039794385.1. Lineage (NCBI taxonomy): Bacteria > Pseudomonadati > Pseudomonadota > Gammaproteobacteria > Methylococcales > Methylococcaceae > Methylocaldum > Methylocaldum sp. The sequence continues at coordinate 6,498 of NZ_JBDIVO010000144.1, forward strand.
CGCTTGCACGGCGTCTATCCGCCACAGCTTGACCCCGCCGTAACACGCGGTGGCCAATCGGCGTCCGTCGCGCAGCCAGGCCAAGCCCGTCACCGTGCTGGCATGATCGCCGTAGACTCGACACAATTCGCCGTCATTCTTCCACAGCTTCACGAACTTGCCGGCCGCCGAGGCGAGGAGATCGCCGCGCGGCGACCAGGCCACGTGTTCCACCCAGCCGCTGCCGCCATCCAGTACCATGGCCTCTGCACCGGTACCGGCATCCCACACCCGCGCCTTGCCGTCCTGTCCGCCGCTGGCGAGCCAACGTCCGTCGCAGGACCAGTCCAGCGCCAGCGTTCCCAGGCCGTGACCGGGCAGTTCATGAACGACCCCTCCGGTTTCTCCCACGAGCAGCAGGATCGGACCGCCGGCCGATGCCGCTGCCAGCGTAGATCCATCAGGCGACCAGGCCAGAGCGGTGATGTAATCGTCGCCCACGACCCGCCATTGCGGCTCGATCAGCTCGAACGGTGCTTTCTCATTCAAGCCAGACATTGCCGAAATCCCTCGTTCAAAGCGTGCCGGTCCAGATTGCGGCCGATGAACACCAGCTGGTTGCGGCGCGGCTCGTCGCCCCAGGGTTTATCGGCCTGCATGTTGAACAGCATATGCACGGCATGGAACACCAGCTTCTTTTCCATGCCTTTCAGGCTGACGATGCCTTTGGTGCGGAAGATATCCGCCCCTTTTTCCCGGAGCAGCTCGCCGATCCAGTTGTTGAAGCGGCTGTAGTCCAGATCGCCGGGCTCGCTGATGCCCACCGACGTCACGTCATCGTCATGTGTGTGCCCGGCCTCCCATTCACGGGTCATCACCGGTTCGACCCCTCGATCCCCGCGCAGGAAGGTCATGCCGAACTCATCGGGATGATGCTGGGTGAAGCAGGCGTAATGCCCGTCCCGCTCGACCGAAACCCGAATTTGCTTTATGCCGCCGGCGCTCAGATCCAGCTCGTGCAGGCATTCCTCCGTTAGGCCGGCATCGGGCGCGAGCCGCTTGGGAGGGTCCGAGAACAACCGGACCATGCGCTCTTGCAGACCCATGAGGCAACTGTCGCTGGCATCGGCCACCGGCAGCCAAATCAAGCGGATGGCGGGATCGGGGCCGTCTTGGATAATCCAGCGGTAATCCCCGGCGGCGAGATGGAACAGCCCGGCCCATTCGAAGGGATATTCCGGATCCAGGAAACCGGGCTTGACCGTCAGCGCCCGATCGAGGTCGAACCCGCCGACGTCCAGTACCTCGGCCAGATCCACCTGGCCGTTCACCGTACGATGGATTCGGGCCATGGCATTCATGCCCCGCACCCGCTTTTCCAGGGCGGCCAGCTCCGGTTCCGAGACCAGGTCGGCCTTGTTGAGGAGAATCACGTCGGCGAAGGCGATTTGTTCCTTGATCTCCTCGCTGTCTTCGATATGCAAGTGCACATGTTTGGCGTCCACCACGGTGATCACGCCGTCCAGCCGGAGCTGCGAGGCGATTTCCTCGTCGACGAAGAAGGTCTGGGCCACCGGAGCGGGGTCGGCGATCCCCGTGGTCTCGATCAGGATGGCGTCGAACTTGTCGCGCCTCCGCATCAGATTGCCGAGGATGCGGATCAGGTCGCCCCGGACCGTACAACAGATACAACCATTATTCATCTCGAAAATTTCTTCATCGGCATCGATGACCAGGGCATTGTCGATGCCGATTTCGCCGAACTCGTTTTCGATCACGGCGATGCGTTTGCCGTGGTTTTCGCTCAGGATTCGGTTCAAGAGGGTCGTTTTGCCTGCACCCAGGAAACCTGTCAGCACGGTGACGGGGATGCGGTTCGAAGTGATGGCGGTCATGTCATGGCTCCGTTTTGTTGGGGAGATGAGTGGTGTAGATCGCGATCGATCCGCGCATAGGCAGAATGGTTGTGGATGGATTCGAAGTTCTCCGCTTCGACCGTGTAGGCCAGGATGCGGGGCTCCGCGTCCATCCGGGCGGCCACGTCGCGCACCATGTCCTCGACGAACTTGGGATGGTCGTAGGCGTATTCGGTGACATACTTCTCGTCGGGACGCTTGAGCAGTCCGAAGATCGGGGAGGAGGCTTCGGCCTCCACCCACTCGATCAATTCTTCGATCCACACGAAATCAGCGGTCGTCACGGTCACGGTGACGTGAGAGCGCTGATTGTGGGCGCCCCGTTCGGCAATCGTCTTGGAACAGGGACAGAGGCTGGTGACCGGCACCGCGACCCGGATTCGGGTCGTGACTTCGCCTTCGGCGATTTCGCCGACCAGGGCCACTTCGTAGTCCATCAAGCTGCGCACGCCGGTGACCGGCGCCGCCTTTTCGACGAAATACGGAAACCGCATTTCGATGTAGCCGGACTGGGCTTCCAGTCGCCGAATCATCTCGGCCAGCATGTCGCCGAAGGACTCCACGCCGATTTCGCGTTCGTAACCGTTGAGTATCTCCACGAAGCGGGACATGTGGGTGCCCTTGAAGCCGTGGGGCAGGTTCACGTACATGTCGAAGCGGGCGATGGTGTGCTGCTCGCCCTGGCTGAGGTCCCGGACCCGCACCGGATGCAGGATGTCCTTGATCCCGACCCTGTCGATGGCGATGCGGCGGGAGTCGGCCCGGCCCTGCACGTCTTCGATGCCGATCGGAGCGCTCATCGATCCTCCTCCGTATAGCGGACGCACGACGTGTCGGTTTCCCACAAGGTCACGGCGCTGACCCGGGCGAATTCCCCGTCGATCCGTTCGGCGAGCCGGCGGTAAAACCAGCCGGCCAGGTTCTCCGCCGTCGGATTGATCCGGTCGAACGGCTCGATCTCGTTGAGATAGCGGTGGTCCAGGCTGTCGGCAAGCGTTCGGGCTTCCGCCTTGATGGTCTTGAAATCCAGGGCGATGCCCAGCGCGTCCAGGATGCGCGCGGAGACCTCCACCTCCAGCTTCCAGTTATGCCCGTGCAGGCGGCGGCAATCGCCGGGATAATCGCGGAGCGAGTGCGCGGACGAGAACTGGACCTGCACGCGAAGCCTATAAAGGCTGCGTTTGCCTGAGGCGGCCGCGGCGAGGGACGAGTCGTTGCTATGGATGTCCATGGGTTGCGATAGGATCGTTAGTCAATGCAGGCGGATCGCATCCGGAACCGCGATGCCACCCACGGCCGCCATCAGTTCCTCGGCGAGTTCGTGAACGGCGCCTGCGGCGATGAAGACCAGGCGTCCGAGCCCGTCGTCGGATGCTCGGGCCGGCAAGGGAACCGGCGGATACAACCGGCCCGTCGCGGCTTGCACGATGACGGGCTCGGACCGGTCGGACAGGCGAACCACTCCCTTCACCCGCACCAGACGGGAACGATGCTGGGCCAAAAGGTCTTCCAGCACGGTTTGCAGGCGCGGCCAGGGAATCGGCGCGCTCAGGTAGAGGGACACGCTGCGGAAACCGTGATCGGGCAACTCCTGGCCCTGTGGCAGTCGGCGATTATCGGGAGCCACCGGCGCCAGAACGGTTTCCGGATCGATGACTCCCTGTACTGCGACCAGCCTGGGCGTGGCCGGCGCGAGTTCGTCCAGCCGGACAGCCAAGCGCACCATCTCCTCCGCGTTTGCCTGATCGGTGTGGGTGAGCACCAGGACATCCGCCCAAGCCACCTGGGCGCGGGCTTCGGGAAAACGGCCCAATTGTTCCTCGGCTGCCGGTACCGACACCATCGCGATCACCGCTTGCAGATGGTAGCGGGATGCCAGCCAGCGGTCCCGCAGCAGCGTGTCCAGAACGGGTTCGGGGCTGGCGACGCCGCTCGCCTCGATGACGATCCGGTCGAACCGCGGCGAGCGGGGATTCTCCCAGGCCAGCCGGAGGTTTTTGAGCACCGGCGCCAAGGCGCCCCGCATCTGGCAGCACAAACAACCGCCGGACAGGGTCATGAGCGGGATGTCCTGACGCTCGATCAGGGCCTGGTCCACCGGGGTGGAGCCGAACTCGTTGATCAGCACCGCCGTACGCGGTCCCTGATCCAGCAAACGATTCAGCAGCGTGGTCTTGCCGCTGCCGAGAAAGCCCGTCAGAACGATGACGGGAAGCGGGGTTTTGGGGCTTAGCGACATGTTTGCACCGGTGCTGGCCGGTTCGAAACGGGAACCGCCCGAAAACGTTCCGCATCCTTGAGGGCGAAGTCCACGTCGTTCACTTTGAAGTGATCGAGGGACAGGCTGTGGAAGCGGTCGAAATGAACTTTGACGGATCGCTCGATGCGGCGGTCGTATCCGGGTTGAATCACCTGCGCCGTCCCGTGGACGCGCTCGACCACTTCGCCGTCCCGCACCACCACGCGCCCGTTTTTCAACACCAGCGCGGCGTCGGCGAACATGGCGCGCCGGTCGGGTTGCGGCCGATAAACGGCGATGTCGGCGACGGCGCCGGGGGCGAGATGGCCGCGGTCGCCAAGACCCAGCAAACGTGCCGGGGCGGCGCGGGTCATGATCGCGATTTCAGGGAGCGAAAACTCCCGCTTCAGCTCCGGCAAGAGGGTCAGCGCCAAG
>NZ_JBDIVO010000145.1:0-11046 GCF_039794385.1 Methylocaldum sp.
TGGAGAAGACGCCTCCCTGGCGCTTCTCGTACAGGCACGTCTAACGAAACTTGGTCATCGCGTCGATATCGCCGCAAGCTGCGACGAGGCTCTGGAAAGGCTGGCTAGGGAACAGTACGACCTCGTAATTCTCGATCAATTTATTCCTGGGAAGGACGGACTGACCACCCTTCGTGAAATACTGGCCTTGCCGTTCGTCCCCGGCGTCATCGTGATTTGTAGAGATCACGCCTTTGATGTCGCTGTCGAGGCTCTTCGGCTCGGCGCCACGGATTATGTCGTAAAGGACGAGCATGAGGCATTCTTCGATCTTTTGCCGTCTGTCATTCAAAAGGTTCTCGACCGAGAACGCTTGCTCCGCGCCCAGAAAGAATCGGAAAACCGGGATCGAATTGCCGAGATGGTGTTTCATAACGTCACCGAGGGTGTCCTGATCACCGATTCCGAAACGCGCATTATCGCGATCAATCCCGCATTCAGCTCGATCACCGGTTACGCGCCCGAGGAGGTCATCGGCAATACGCCGGCTATTCTGAGCTCAGGCAGACACGACAAGGCATTTTATAGGAGCATGTGGGAGGCTATCGATCTGACCGGACAATGGAAGGGCGAGATCTGGAACAAGCGGAAGAATCAGGACATTTATCCTCAATGGCTCACCATCAATGTCGTACGAGACGAGAACGGCCGGTTGTTGAACTATATCGCGACCATCTCGGACATCACCGAACGCAAGAAGATCGAAGATCGTCTCCGCAATCTCACTCATTACGACACGCTGACAGGGCTTCCCAATCGCGAACTGTTCAATAAACGACTGAATGAAGCCATCAATCGGACCAGGCAAAACAATACCGGCCTCGCACTGCTGTTCGTCGACCTCGACCGGTTCAAAACCGTCAACGATTCCCTGGGTCATAACGCCGGCGACGAATTGCTGCGGCAGGTCGCCGCGCGCATCAAACAGTCGGTCCGCGAGAGCGACGTGACGGCGCGCTTGGGAAGCGATGAATTCACGGTCATTCTGGAGAACATCACGGAGCCGCAAAAGGCGCAAATCGTTGCACAAAAGATTATCCATGCGCTGAACAAGCCGATTAACCTGAAACGTCATCAAGTTTTCATTTCGCCTAGTATCGGAATCGCGTTCTACCCGTCGGACGCTACCGAGATGGAAGAATTGGTCAAGAATGCCGACCGCGCCATGTACACGGCTAAGTGCGAGGGACGCAACAACTTCAAATTTTATTCGCCCGGCATGAATGCCGCGGCCCTGGAACGACTCACACTGGAAACCCAACTGCGGTTGACTTTGGAGAAGAACCAGTTCGTCCTGAGCTATCAGCCGCAAATCAATCTTCAAACCGGAAGCGTCATCGGAGTCGAGGCCCTGATTCGGTGGAACCACCCCGAGTTTGGGCTTGTACCGCCGGATCAGTTCATACCCTTGCTCGAGGAAACCAATCTGATCCTGCCGGTCGGCGAATGGGTCTTGCGGGCCGGGTGCCGGCAACTCGGCGAATGGCACAAACTGGGGCTGTATCCGTTACGCCTGGCCGTCAATATTTCCGTCCGGCAATATCGTCTCGATCATCTTGTTCCGTTACTCGATGCCATCATTGCTGAAACACAAGTCGACCCGAGCTGCCTGGAACTGGAAATTACCGAGAGCATCATGATCGAAAACCTCGACGCCACACTGCAAATCTTCGAGGCATTCCGAAACCGAGGCATCCGGATTTCGATCGACGACTTCGGTACCGGCTATTCCTCTTTAAGCTACTTACAGCGATTGCCGATCGACGCACTGAAGATCGATCGCTCGTTCATCCAGAACATTCATACCTCAGCGAGCGACAGGACGATCACCAAAGCCATCATCTCAATGGCGCACAGCTTGGGAATCAAGGTTATTGCCGAGGGCATCGAAAATGCGCGCCACTTGCACTTTCTAAGAGAACAACGCTGCGAAGAAGGACAAGGTTATTTCATTCAACGAGCCATGCCCGCCCATGAGTTGACTGACTGGTTGCTGAGCCGTGCGCCATGTCGGCAAAGCATCCATGATACGGAAACTGTTACGACCGAATAAGCCAGGACGCTAGCCGCCCGCCTGACACGTTTTCTCGCCTGGTGTAGCGTTCGCGGAGGAAGGCGCTACGCGTCGCAAATATCGTCGTCCCCTATATCGGCCACGCCGCCGAATTCCATTTGATTGCCGCCCGAGAGAAGAATACCCTGTTGAGCCCGCGCACACTTTGCACGGTCTAGTCAACACTAACAAAAAAGAGGAAAACGACAATGCAAAATGTCATGCTTCAGGTGATCAACGCACTTGCGAAATTCGGATTGGACAAACTGGAAAGGGCTCTGATCTTCGGCGCCGTGCTGGTCGTGGCTCTGGCGTTCGCCACCGGCACCGTTCAGATGTCGCAAGTCTGGTTTGCGTTTCTGTTTCGCTGGCTGCATGTGCTTTCGGGCGTCATGTGGATCGGTCTGCTGTGGTACTTCAACTTTGTCCAAATCCCGTCCATGCCCAAGATCCCGGACGAACAAAAGCCAGCGATCGGCAAGGTCATCGCACCGGCCGCTCTGTTCTGGTTCCGCTGGGCTGCCTTGTCGACCGTAGTCACCGGACTGATCCTGGCGATCCTGAACGGCTACGTCATCCAGGCCCTGCTGTTGGGCTACTTCAAGGGCGGACAGGCTACCTATATCGGTCTCGGTATGTGGCTTGGCCTGATCATGGCCTACAACGTGTGGAACATCATTTGGCCGAATCAGAAGAAGGCGCTGGGGCTGGTCGAAGCCACGGATGACGAGAAAAAGACGGCCGCGCGGACAGCGATGCTGGCCAGCCGCTTCAACACCATGTCCTCGATCCCGATGCTTTACTTCATGGTCGCCGCCCAAAACCTGGCGTAGGGGGTTCATCGAAATCAAAAAGGGATTCCGGTTTAAGCTCGGAATCCCTTTTTCCGTGTATCGAACCTAGAATCGGTTGCTCGGTAGCTACCGAAAAATGACCGATTACGATTCCCGAACATTGGCTTTCAACAGGACGAACTTGTAAACCAACACGGCACATAATGCGCCCACCAAAATCCAGGAGTGACCGATCAGGAACGCCGACATTCCGGTTTTCGCCGCTCCTCTGAGTGAGGACAGGTACGGTTTGGAAACCAAGATCATCCACGCCCAGGCCGGCACCTGGTAAGCGATGGCTCCCGCGACACCCCAGTGCAGCGACTTCAATCCCAACCGCTCTGCGGTCCGGTAATACCAATAAATGATGCCTATGGTGAGCAATATGGAAATGAATAGCGGCATATCAGCATAACCTCGCTTGACTGGTAGGAATCGACGCGACCGAGCCGCGGCCTGGGCAGCAAGGCTGCCCGCAATCGGATTATCCTACCTGTGGTATCGCCGCGAAAGAGCGGCGATTGCCGTTCCTTTCTCTCGCCACGCTGGCCTGCACCTGGTGCGGCCTAGCGCTAAACCGATCAGGATGTCGTGCTTTGCCCGCTTCTGAAGGCACTGATGATTTCCATCGGCAACGGAAACACAATGGTTGAAGATCTGTCGCCCGCAACCTCGGTCAGGGTCTGGAGATAGCGTAGTTCGATGGCTCTGGGGGCCTGCGCCAATGTCCGAGCCGCTTCGACCAGGCGTTGCGAAGCCTGAAACTCGCCTTCGGCGTGTATCACTTTGGCGCGGCGTTCCCGCTCCGCCTCCGCCTGTCGCGCAATGGCTCGAACCATGCTCTCATCCAAGTCGACATGCTTGATCTCCACATTGGATACTTTGATGCCCCAGGCATCCGTCTGCTGATCGAGGACGCCCTGTATGTCGATGTTCAATTTCTCGCGTTCCGCCAGCATCTCGTCCAGTTCGTGCTGGCCGAGCACCGAACGCAAGGTTGTCTGCGCGAGCTGACTGGTCGCTTCGTAATAGTTGGCCACCTGAATGATCGCGTTGGCCGGATCGATCACCCGAAAAAAGACGATCGCATTCACCTTGACCGAAACATTGTCCCGCGAAATCACATCCTGGGTCGGAACGTCCATCACGATGGTCCGGAGATCTACCTTGACCATCTGCTGAATGATCGGAATGACGATGAACAGTCCCGGTCCCTTGACCTTGTAGAATCGGCCCAGCAGAAAGATGACGCCTCGCTCGTATTCGCGCAGCACTTTGATCGCCGCGAACAGAAACATCAGTACGATGACGGCGAGAAAAACGACGAAATAGGTGGTGATCATGGCTCTAGCTCCTTTCGTTCTTCTAATGGCGCGACGTTGAGAATTAATCCGTCCATTCCTTTTACGCGAACGCGTTGACCCTTGTGCACCGCAATCCCGGTTCGCGCCGTCCAGATTTCGCTTCGGACATGGATTCTGCCCAATTCCTGGAAGTCCTCCAGGGCGGTCCCCACCGCACCGATCAGCTCTTCGCGCCCGGTGACGACGGCCTTGTGCCGCGACCGCAAGATCAGGCCTACCGCAACGCCGAAGAACATCAGGCTGGCCAGGGCGAATGCCGCAATCACGGCCCAACTGAGGCCGACGCCGGGCATTCGTTCGGTGTCGATCAGGATTACGCTGCCGATGATGAACGCCGCGATGCCGCCTAGCCCGAGCGCCCCGAAACTCGGCGCGAACGCTTCGGCGATCATCAGACCGATGCCGACGATGATCAGGGCGAGACCGGCATAATTGACCGGCAGGACCTGAAAGGCATACATCGCCAGCAGGAGGGAAATGACGCCGACCGTGCCCGGTACGATGGATCCGGGGTTGTAAAATTCGAGAATGAGTCCGTACACCCCGATCATCATCAGGATGTATGCAACATTGGGATTGGTGATGACGGCGAGAAGACGGCTGCGCCAATCGGGATCGATCGCTTCCACGGCGGCCCCGGTCAAATCGAGCGTTACGGAGCGGCCCAACACGTCGACCTGCCGTCCGTGCAATTTCGCCAGCAAAGTAGGAACATCGGACGCGACGATGTCGATGACGTGCATCTTAAGCGCTTCCTCGGCGGTAAGACTGACCCCTTCGCGCACCGATTTCTCGGCCCAGTCGGCGTTTCGGCCCCGAAGCTGAGCAAGACCGCGCAGATAGGCCACCGCGTCATTGATTATCTTCTTGGACATGGCGTCGCCGGAGTCGCGCGGCGCTTTCGGCTCATCCTTATCGTTCGGCCCGGGCTTGCCTTCGTTTCCTCCCGGTGCGCCGATGGCGACCGGCGTCGCGGCGCCCAGATTGGTGGCGGGTGCCATCGCAGCAACATGGCTGGCATAAAGAATATAAGTCCCTGCGCTGGCCGCCCGGGCTCCGCTTGGGGCGACGTAGGACACTATCGGAAAGGGCGAAGCCAGAATCATTCGGATGATGTCGCGCATCGCCGTGTCGAGGCCGCCCGGCGTATCCATCCGAATGATTGCCAGGCTCGCATTTCGAGCTTCGGCATCCTTCAGCGCACGGTCGATATAATCGCTGGTCGCAGGCCCCACAGGACCATCTATCGTCAATTGCGCAACCACCTTCGGCGGCGGAGCCGGACGTTCGGACGGCTGCTCGGCTCCACCCGCGATCTCCGCCGTGAGCCACAACCCGATAAAGATGACGATGATATTTCGCAGCATCCGTTCTCCGCGACTCCCGGTGAATGTGTTTGACCTTTCCGAGGCGGAGCTCGCCGGCAAGCCTCCGGTTCCGATTGATTCTTCTCTTTCTCGGACTCTCTTATACCGCTAACGGTTCTCGGGCGGCAAATCTCTTCTCGCGCGACGCTTCAGGTGTATGGGAACTACGCAGACGCAAAAACCGGATGCGCGCCGAAAGCCTATCTCGGTCGGCCGTTCGCCCTGAGCCCTTCGACTTGGTTCAGGACAGGCCCTTCGACGGTGCTCAGGACAGGCTTGTCGAAGGGTTTGGGGACCTACCAGAATAGGCTCTAAGCGCGCCGACTGGAAGGGTCAACCCTCGGGCAGATCCGTGTACTGGTAAATCGGATGAATCAGCGTTTCGGGCGGAAGCCGGATGAGTTCTTTGATGATTCCATCTTTCAGGCCATATACACACCCGTGCAGTACCGGGCGTTGATGGCGTTTCCATGCATGCTGGATTACCGAGGTGTGCGCGAGCGTCTGAACCTGTTCGATGACGTTGAGCTCCACCAATCTCTCCGCCCGCGCTTCTTCGGTCTCCAGCGCATTGATCTCGGACTGGTGCAAACGGTACACGTCCTTGATATGCATCAGCCATTTGTTGACGATCAGCAGTTCCGAGCGTTGCGGGCTGAGCGCCGCCCGGATGCCGCCGCAGTTGTAATGCCCGCATACGATCACGTGGCTCACCTTGAGCACGTCGACCGCATACTGGATCACGCTGAGACTGTTGAAGTCGGTGGTAATGACCTGATTGGCGATATTCCGGTGTACGAAAATCTCGCCGGGCTGAGCATTGACGATGATTTCCGCCGGAACCCGGCTATCGGAACACCCGATCCACAAAAAATCCGGTGTCTGAGCGTTAGCCAACCGCGAAAAGTATTCCGGCTCCCGGATCGTTTTTTCTTCGGCCCACGCTTTGTTTTCCAATAATAGTTTCTCGAACGGTCTCATAGTTGCCTCTTCAAATGTTCGTTAATCGGCGTTTGACGGTGCCGGTCCAGATACCGACGCTGCACGCATTGGACCGGCCTGCGGCCAAATGCGTCACGCACTCGCGACGTACTCATCGCCCGAGCTTGCTACTTGAAATTCTCTTGAGTGCCCACTGCCTCGTTTACATGACCATGCACATGATCTTGCACTAAGATCCCTCCGGCCCCTCGCATGGCCACCATGGAATAGTGAGCGTCCGAATTCCTTTGAGAAAGAGACAAAGGCACCGCTGCCACAAAAGCTACGAGAACCATTACCGGAGTTTGCTTCAATCGGCTCGGCCGTACCGCAAAAACCGGAAAGAGCGAGTCGCTCGCTCCATCATCGTGCCAAGCGGCCGACAAGGAGCTCCGCCCGCTCTGAACTTTCCATGGGCTAGACTTCAACCACGCCATCGTGCGGGCGGTAAGCAAGAGCAACGCGCAGCCGCCCAAATTGACCGCCGTAAGCGCCGCGACCTCGTGACCGAATTGGTCCAAGAACATACCGCCGACATAGGAAAGCGCCATCGTTACGATGAATATCGGCAGCGACTGCTGACCCATTTCGATAATGGGCCGGACGGCCTTCGAATTCAGCCAATGTTCCCGGTTCCGCAGGAATGTCGTGACGAGATAGGCCAAGGCCATGAAATACACCCACCGTAACGGCCCGAGATGGGTCTTGTCCAGCCAGGGCAGCAAACCGGCGTGGAGTTGAATCAGGAACTCGGTCGGCCGGAGCGCCGGCTCGGGACTCAGCGGCAAAGACAGAATCACGAACGCCACACAGATTGCCGCCAGCCATATCTTGTGTCCGGGAGGTTTAATCCAGCCGGATCCCAAGGCGAAGCCGGTGAAAAAAATCAGCTGCCAGCCGAACGGATTGAAAAACCAGGGGCGATCGCTGTGCAGGTCCGCCGAAAGCTCCAGTCCGTATCGCCACATGGCGAGGTAAACACCGATAGGGAAGGCAAAGGCCAGCGCTATATGAATGCGGGACAGCGTCCACACCACCGGTATCCACAACATGACCACCAGATACATCGGCAGAATATCGAAATAATTCGGAACATACCGCAGGGAAATCAATCCCAGAAGGGCCTCCTGAGTATGATCGAAAAAATATCGAATATTGAGACGGTGGATATAATCCGGCTCTTCGAAAACCGCGTTGCCCAGCACGCAAACAGCCGCCAAAAGCATGAACAGAGCGAGGTGGGCGCCGTAGATTTGCCCACAGCGGTAAAACACCCGAACGCTGCCCAACCATAAACCGGACGTGCGGAAACTGCGGCCATAAGCGATGGCCGCTGCATAGCCGGAGAGAAACACGAAGACCTCGGCCGCATCGCTCAAGCCGAAACGAGACGGGGTATAAAGCAGCAGCTCGTTGGCGGGGATGTGATTGATAAAGATAATCAGCAAGGCAAGGCCGCGAAAAAAATCGAGCTTAAGGTTTCGCTGTTTGTGTAAGCTTTGTCCGGTCATCGGGATCTTAATCTGTCGACGAAAATATGCACCGGGTCCACGCTGACTTAGACACTCACCCCATAGCGCTCTCGGCGCGGGCGCCCTAACGCTCCATTCTATAATCCGAAGCTTTCACAAACCTTTCATAACGCTTGTTTGACTTATGAAGATTCTACTCGTGGAGGATGATACCGTTCTGGCCGACGGCCTCACGCACGTGCTCGGTCAATCGGGCTACGCGGTCACCGGTGCGGCTTCGGGAGCTTATGCCGAATCCGCACTGCTCACCCAAAGCTTCGATTTGGTCATTCTGGACCTGGGACTGCCCGACATGGAGGGCTGCGAACTATTGCGAAGGTTGCGAGCGCGGAAAAATCCCGTTCCCGTCTTGGTCCTGACCGCACGAGATGCCCTGAATGACCGAATCAAGGGTCTCGAATGGGGCGCGGACGACTACATGGTCAAGCCTTTCGACCTCCGAGAGTTGGAGGCAAGAATTCACGCTCTGATACGTCGCCGTTATGGAGGATTCGGCGATCTCACGGTCGGCCGATTGACGCTGGACACCCTGAATCGCCAAGTGCTGGTGGACGATGCACCCATCATTCTGTCCGCGCGAGAATACGGAGTGCTCGAGGCGCTGTTGATCCAGGCCGGGCGGGTGGTCAGCAAGGACCGTATCGCCCAGCGCCTGTCGGCGGGAAACGAAGAACTGGGAGACAACGCCATCGAAGTCTATATTCACAGGCTGCGCAAACGGATGGAGGCATTCGGCGTGAGAATCCGGACTGTGCGCGGCCTAGGCTATTTACTCGAAAAAGACACCGATGGCTAAAGTCCAGAGCCTCCGAACCCAGTTTCTGCTGCGCTTGGCGCTCCCTCTCGCCCTGTTCGTGGTGCTGGACGCCATAGCCTCCTATTACATCGCGTTTCATTACGCCAATGCGGCCTATGACCGCTGGCTGCTCGACTCGGCACGCTCCCTGGCGCAGGAAGTCAAGGCCCAGAAAGGCAAGGTGACCTTCGAACTGCCACCCACCGCATTGGAGATTTTCCAGTGGGACGAGGTGGATCAAACCTTCTTCAAAATCGAATCGTCCCGCCACGGATTCATGGCCGGGGACAAGCGAGTTCCACCGCCGCCCGACTTGGCTTCGGTCCGCGATCAGCCGGTGTATTTCGACAGTATGATTCAAAACCACAGCGTCCGGGTGGTTTCCATGCTCGCCACGCCCAAGGACAGTTCCGAGGAAGTCTTGGTCCAGGTTGCCGAGACGATAAGGAAAAGACGCAGCATGATGACCGACATTCTCCTGGCCGAGCTGGTACCCCAATTTTTGCTGGTTTTTGGCGCGGGGCTATACATCTGGATAGGCATCAACCGGGGCCTGCATCCGCTAAACACATTGACGCGCGAAATCGCCCAACGCTCGCCGCGCGACCTCGCGCCGATCCCGGATACCGGCGTACCTCTCGAAGTGCTCACGCTGACCCATACCATCAACGATCTACTCGCGAGGCTCTCCACGGCAATCACTGCCCAGCAGCGCTTCATCGCCAATGCCGCGCACCAGCTGCGAACCCCGTTGGCCGGCCTGAAAGTCCAGGCGGAGCGTGCTCTGCGGGAAACCGAGCTGGCGACGATGCGCCCCGCCCTCGCGCAAATCCGAAACTGCGCCGACCGGGCATCGCGGTTGAGCACGCAGCTCTTGGTGCTGGCGCGCTCGGAAACGGCTCTGGGCGGCTCTCGACCCGGTTCGCGGGCGGACCTCCGCGCCATCGCAAGGGATGCCTGTATGGATTGGGTGCCGAGAGCGCTGCAACGCGATATGGATCTGAGCTTCGAAGGACCGCAGGCTCCGGTGTACGTGCAAGGCGAGGAAACCCTGCTCCGCGAATTGCTCAACAATCTCCTGGACAACGCCATCCGCTACGGACGCGATCATGGCCAAATTACGGTACGGCTCGCGGCGGATACCCATCCATGCCTCATCGTGGAAGATGACGGGCCGGGCATTCCGGATTCCGAGGCGGACAGGATTTTTGAGAGGTTTTATCGCCCCCCGGGCAGTCCCGGCGACGGCTGCGGGCTCGGGCTTGCGATCGTCAAAGAAATTGCCGAGCAGCATGACGCGCGGGTCCGGCTGTCACGTTCCGATCACGGCGGAGCGCGGATCGAAGTTCTCTTTCAAGACCGAGAACCGTTTTTTTGAGCTGAGAAACTCTTCCGGCGAACCGACTGGCAAAGCCTACCTTCGGCCGGTTACTCGCTATGGAGGTAGAGCACCGTGGAATTTAGCAAATAAATCGCAAAGAGCCCGAGGCTGATCCAGCCCACTGTTTTGAGGACACGCGTCGCCGGTCGATACAGAATGCCCACGATCGCGAGACCAGTCATGATTACGGCCGACATCGCCGACGCGCCGTGGATGGCCGATACGTTGGATAACAAAGGCCCTGGGTGGTAAAACAAATCGTCGATCGCGATAATCAAAATGTTGAAAAGATTACTCCCCAGGAGATTGGCGATCGCCATGTCGAGTGCCCCGAGCCGCAAAGCACCCAGAGTAACCGTGAGTTCGGGCATCGAGGTGACTATCGGGACCAGCAGCGTGCCGACGAATGACGTGTGCCACCCCATGGCCGTCGCGAGCTTGGTCGCGATGAACGGCATCCATACGCCGGCGGCGACTACGACCACCACGGCCCCGCCGTAACTCACGATCGCGCGGCGCAGCGAGATGCCGGCATAACGATCGGTAACCTCTTCCGCGAACTCGATCACCTGCTGCTTTTCGTAACGGAAAATCGAACGCACGGCGATCAAATACATCAGAACGATGACAGGCATATAAACGCCTACATGCCCTATGGCCCAACCGTTTCGCTGTCCGAGGAGAACGTTGAACCCCACCA
>NZ_JBDIVO010000146.1:0-10969 GCF_039794385.1 Methylocaldum sp.
TTCCCACCGGTGACGGCAGTCGGGCCTTCGGCGAGTTTGTGGCACAGGCGGTTGAGGCGAATCCGCACTAGTTTCAGTGTCGTGTTTGACGCATGGACGCTCTGCCGTTTTCCGATTGGGACTTCGTCCTGTTTCACACCGGGACACTGAGTCGTGCCCACATCGCGGGCAAAAGATTTATTGTTTCCTGTGCCGTGTCTAACTCCGGGCAAACCGGAAACGGCAGCCGTATCGAGACGTTAAGCGATGTGTGCGACGATAGCGTAGCGGCCCTTGTCCCGGCCGGAGGTTGGTTCGTTCATGAACTCGGCGACGAGTGGCCTAAAACCCAGTTCGCCGAGCATAGACATTACCTTCTCCGGAGGAAATGAGTCGTAGAAGAACGTCTCGCCGAACATTGTATCCGTGAATGCCGGGTGCTGGTGCTTCGACCCTCCCACGGTCAACATCAGTCGGCCTTTCGGGCTAAGCATTTTGGCAATGCGGGCCAGGATAGCCGGGTGATGCTCGCGCGGAATATGGAAGAGGGCGTCCCAACAGACAACGCCGGCGAAACGATCGTCGGTGTCGAATCCCTCAATCGTCGATTCGATCCAAGTCCCTGACGGCATGCGCGTTCTGGCGCGCTCGAGTAGCTCGACTGCCTGATCGATACCGGTGACCTTATGCCCCTGGTTCAAGATGTACTCGGCCATCGGGCGTCCAGTGCCGCAGCCCAGGTCCAAAATAGGGGACCGCGCGGCCATATCGCGGAGAAAAGTGTCCAGGTACGCCTTCTCGCGGCCATAAAAGGCACTGCGCGCTCGGTCCCATGATTCGGCGATGGCGTTGTAGGCGTCGCGATTCATGGTTTGGACTTCAGCCAATCGCATTGTTGCGAGCGCCGCAAGGGGATCATCGTCGATTTGGTAAAGCCGAACCGCTCGTAGAATCTTTGAGCGCCAAGATTGCCGGCGTCCGTTAGGAGCGTGATTCGTGCACATCCTCGTTCGCGGGAAATCTGCAACGCATACTCAAGCAGCTTGCTGCCAACCCCGTCGCCTCTCTTGATGGGATCAACGACCATGTCCTCCAAGATCGCCGCCCGAGCTCCGAGCGCCGTTGAGACGGTATAGAGGAGACTCACCATCCCAATGATCTTGCCGTCCGCTTCTGCAAGCATGATCTCTCCAACCTGAGGGTTTGAGATGATCGTTCTTAAACCGGCCTCCTGCAGCGCGACGTTGGGCGTGAATTCTTCTTCTTGCGCGAACAGGATCTCAAGGAGACGAGACAGCTGAGAGATGTCCTCGTCTGTTGCGATTCTCAGATTCAATGCCGCCTCTCCTGTGAATGCCTGACGAAGCTGTGGAAAAGTCTCATTTTCACGCCAAATAGGTCCGCTATCGACTGATTTTTCATGCCGTGGTTTTTTCGAGTTTAAGGGATTTCTACACCCTCAACATCCAAGTTCAGCCGGCGCGAAGGCGCGTATCATGATCGATCGGCGTCTCTGGTGTGAGCCGCCAGCAGGTTCCGCTATCACGCTTGAAGGCTCGCTCGACTAATCCAGATCGGCGAACTGGCTGCGCGCCTGACTGATTAGCTTCTCCGCAGGGGATAGTACATCCTTCTTCGGACTATGGACGATGGCATCAAAGTTCTGCGCCAAGGCGGCTGCGATCATCAGCACGCACACGTCCTCACGGGGATCGCCTTCCGAGCGCAAGGTGATTAGGGTGTCGCGCTGGCCGGCCTGCGCCTGCAGGTTGGGGAATCGGGCCAGATAAGGCTCCAAAGCATCGAAACGGATATTGACTCCACTGTCTTCGCCGTTGATGGTACAGGGCAAATAGCCAGAGCTTTCGAACGGAGCGTAGGACTCATCGACGGAGAGCTGGAACTTGAGCCCCTTGATGGCCTCCTGAAGCGCTTCGCGCGTGGGCACGTCGGAGCGGTTAAGGATTACGGATTGCGATTGCGACACGTTGAATCTCCTGGCTTTTTGATTAATCAAAAGTGAATGCCCGTGCTACGTCGCGCCAGTACACAAGCAGTGAGGTGGCCCATGTGCTTACCGGTTCTCGGCTGTCATGGATTCGGGGCTCCTTAGGCTTACCAGCTGCATTGTTAGCAGGCCGAGTCGCATGGAGTCTGAGGCGCGAGATCCTTTGAGCTACCATCCCAAGAGCAGATCGATATATGCGCCTAGTCGGCGCTAGGCTTGACCAAGGCTCGGTGAAGGTAATCGGCAATGATGCTCACCCCGTCATCGTCGAGGCCGTGATAACTTCCGGGTTTAGCCAACCTTTGTATAGGGATTCCCCACTTGGCCAATTGGTGCTGGGCCTGATTCAAGCCCACCGCGCCGGCGCCGGCCTCCACATCCGCCTCAACCAATAACACCGGCGGACTGGATCGAATCATATTGCGCTCGATAGGGTCTTCATCGATGCCGCCGGCGACAGCGACGATCGCGCCCGGCGGCTTGGCCCGCATCAGGCCGGCGCGAAGCGCGAGAGCCGCGCCTTGGGCAAAACCGACCAACGCGAGCTGGCTGTCTTCCAGCCGCCGTTTGGCGAGGACAGCGTCGAGAAACACCTGAAGACGTTCAGCGGCTTCGTCCAGCCCAGCGCCCGAGTGTTGAGCGTTGTCGGTCGGGCAAGTCCACTGGCGCCGATTGCTTTCCCCATCGCTAAGCCAGGGTGCGTTGGGCGCCAGGAATTCCGCTTTGTTCAAGGTGGGAGCCCAATCAAGCGCCAGTTCGATGATCTCATCGCCATTCGATGCCGCACCATGCAGCAGGATCACGAGGTACTTGGGTTTTCCGCAGGAAAGCGGCGGTTGACTCGGCCCGTCCAGAATGATGTCCATGCTCAGGGACCTCCAAAGAGCAAGTATTGATGTTTTCCATTTTCGCCATTGCCCAGGCTGTTGGAAACAGGAAGGCGCGCCGGAAAACTTCGCGGGATTCACCGTGCAGAGGCTTGAACACCGCAATTTCAAGGCCTGCAGCCGTATCGAATCATTTTCGGAAACAATGAGTCGCCGGATAGGGAGCACTATCCAGCGCCTGCGACGATTCGTATAGGACGCATTGGCTTTAGCGTAATGTGCTAAACGGAAAACCAGGTGGGAGACTGGGTGGACTCTTTTGCGAAGACGGGGATTCCAAAGACGCCAAGACGTACTCAGCCGGGCAGGCGAATGAATTCCTGACTCGTTTGCTATGGATTCTGGTGTATGCTGTGGCCTCTGAATCTAATGCCGATTCATGTCGTCGGACGAGTCAGGCAACCGTTTGATTAATGAGAGAAAACTAGAGAATGGTTGAAAGATGCCATTCCGATTGAGCTGTCCGAGCAATAGCTCTATTCATTCACATGCAAGATCCGAGGTTTCCATGGCTGTGCATGAACTGGTTTCAAAGATGAAGAGACTTCCCAAAACCGCGTCAATTGTGCTTGCGGGGGCGGTGTTCCTAGCGGGATGCGGGGAGTCGGACAAACCCGCTGAAATGTTCCAGGGGCTGCCGCAAAAATTCCAGGAAGAGCAGAAATTCGAAAAAGAGCAGACCCTGCGAGGTACGGTAAACGACGAGAAGGAACCCGTCATCCAAGGAAAAGTGGTGGCCACCGACGAAAAAGGCAACACCATTGCGGAAACATCCTTGGAAGGCAGCAACCGCTTTTCCATCGTCATTCCGGCCGGCACCGCATTGCCGATCCTGCTGAAAGCGTATCGTGAAGGATCGGAGCCGCTCATAGTGGCCATCGTGGACTCGTTCGAGAGCCAATACAACATCAATCCCAAGACCACGGCCATCGCCGAAAAAGCCAAGTCGCTGGGCGGCTATACCCGGAAAAACCTGATGGCGGCCGCGATGATGAGCAGTACCGTTCCCGAGGAAGACAAGACCACCTCCGGCTTCCGCGGCGATCCGACAAAACGCTACGGCGGCTGGCATTGAGGCGATGCGGGGCACAAGCGGCCTGTCGCTGGCTGAGCACGGTCATGCGATGGCTATACATCGGCCATAAATGACAAGCGGCCCCTTCCCCTTGAGTTTCTCGAAGGTCTTGGTGCGCATCTCTTCAAGCGATCGGTCGCTTGTCGTGAATCAATCCCGTGCCATGCCCCGCTCGCCATAAGAAGCGTTCGCACATCAATCCGTACACTCCCGATCGGTATTGCATCAATCCGCCAACCTTTCGATCACGACAGGGTGCCTATCCCGGCGGCCCTCGAAACTTCGCGACAGGGCCGGGCGGATGGTCAGGCGTCGCTGCCGTTTGTGCCGGGCGTGTCTAGTTGTGAACAAAATCGACCTATTCCGAGTCTCCTTTTATACAGGCCCGAATCGGGTAATCGGGCTTTTCTGCCTCCCCCGCTCCAAACCCATGGCGGCATCGGGTTCGCTACTTAAGCGTTTCACGAGAGCCAGGGGCGTTTGTCGAAAATCGCTCCTCGTGCCGAAGCGATAACAAACGCCCGCCGCGTTCATGAGCAGGAAACTCATACTGGAATAGTGAGGAAAGACTTATGGATAGAGTCAGCCTTATCACCCGGACAATCACCCCGTTATTTCTGTCACTTGCGGGGTTTTTGCTCAGCTTGGCGGCGTTTGCCAATGATTCCCACAGAACCGGCAAATCAACAGAGGCCAACACGGCTTCCCAATTGGAGCGCGACCGAATTGTCCAAAATGCCGCGCAGATGGTTACCCAAGGACGGGAAATTTTTCGCTTCGATAGTTTTGGCGACGAGCAATTCTGGAGTGATGCGCTTCAATTGCATAAAGCCATCGAAGGGGAACGCTTCGGCGGAATCGGTAATGGACTGACACCGCAACAAGCCCTGGACTTGGGGCTAAAGGTCGACGTAGAGGCGCTGCCGGGATCAGTCGTCCAGCAACTCGAGCAGGGGGCGGTCGATTTGAGCGACGTCGCGGTTACGCTGGCCCTGATCAAGCAGGACGCCGTATTGGGCGTCAAAGGCACGTTCAATTCCGACGGTTCGCTCAAATCCGTGGGTCTCACCTGCGCCCTTTGTCACTCCACCGTGAATGACTCGCTCGCTCCGGGCGTCGGCGAGCGCTTGGACGGCTGGGCGAATCACGATCTCAACGTCGGGGCCATCATCGCCCTCGCTCCGAACCTGCAACCAATCGTCGATTTGCTGAGAATCGTTCACCCCGACATTACCGACTCCCAAGTCCGCGACGTGCTACAGAGTTGGGGACCCGGCAAGTTCGATGCGCAACTCCTCCTCGACGGCAAGGCGTTCACCCCGGAAGGCAAGCCGGCTGCCACGCTCATTCCCGACGCCTTTGGGCTTGCCGGCTACAATCAGCACGCCTGGACCGGCGACTGGGGTACGGTGACCTACTGGAATGCATTCGTGGCGGTATTGGAACTGCGCGGGGTCGGTACCTTCTTCGATCCCCGGCTGGATGACGCCGATAAGTTTCCGATCGCTGCCGCGAAAGAATTCGGCCACATATCCGTCGATCCGAAAGAGGATCAGGTTACTCCCAAGCTGCCGGCGCTCCATTTCTTTCAGCTGGCTCTGCCCGCACCCAAGCCGAAAGCCGGCGTGGACTTCGATGCAGGGGCGGCCGAACGGGGGAGCGAACTGTTCGGCGGCAAAGCCAAGTGCGGGAGTTGCCATGTCGAGCCGCTGTGGACCGAGCCGGGCTGGAACCTGCATACACCCGACGAGATGAGGATCGACGGTTTTCAGGCGAATCGTGCTCCCGGAGACGCTTACAAGACGATGAACCTGGCCGGGATTTTCGTGCGTGAACGCGGCCTTTTCATGCGTCCGGAGAACAAAGGGCGTTTTTACCACGACGGTCGGTTCAAAACCTTGCTGGACGTGGTGGACAGTTACGACGCACGCTTCGATTTAGGACTGAGCAATCAGGAAAAACGCGATCTAGTCGAGTATCTGAAGTCGTTATGACGACGCCGGCGGGACGCCGGGCTGTGCGCATGACCTGCGGGCGGCTCCGCCGTATAAATCGGCTTTCCTGCCGATTTGTCATACGGCACGTTCATGTGCCGTCCCCTTCGGGCGCTTTGCGTGCAAATCGGCTTTCCTGCCGATTTGTCGTACCTCAGCGCATCCTACGGGCTCGTAGGATGTGCTGAACGAAGGTGAAGCGCATCATTCGCGATTGGTGCGCTGCCATCCATGTCCTCTGGACCCCGGCATTCCAATCGCATAAACGGTTCCGTGCCGGGGGGCGTTCTTCGGCTTAACGTAACGGCATTGCCTGTTAGCCCGTGTATCTCGGCTATGACGTAAAGAACTGACGCAGTCCTCCGTTTTTGTCAGGTCGAGGCATGATTGCAAGACCCGACCTCATCCATGGAAGCGGAACAAATGCCGAGCCTTGCAATCTAGCAGATTATGACGGCATGAAAATTTTTTGATGCAAGGCGCTTCTGCTCTGATCCATTTCCGCAACATGGGGCGCTTTGCCGCATTCGTTTCACTCAGGACACTAGGTCGGTCAGGAGGACTCATGAGAACCCACATGCTTTGCTTCGCGTTCGCGGCGATGATTGCATTTGCGTCCGCGGCGAACAGTGAGAACAACGGATCGAGTAACGACAATCAGCTCCCCGAGTCGCTGGAGCAGAAGGTCCGGAATCTCCGGACCGACCTGGAGGCGAAAGGCTACGAGGTCGCTCGGGGAGCCTGGAACCTGTTCAGGATCGAAGACTGCAAGTTCGCGCTCGAGACCATCGGAAACTGCCTCGGCAACAACCCGGCGGCGCCCTATCTCATCCCTTCCGTTCCGCTCTGGCCGGACGAGTTCGTGGACCAGAACATGAGGGATTTGCTCGGGCCGACGCCGGGCGACACCTGGTGGACGTACCGCCTCGATGAGCGCGAGGCGCTGGTCGTGCTGGCGCAGCTTCCGCCGCCCGGAAGGTACTTCGGGATACAGACGTACATCTTTACGCGCGAAGGGGAGATCGACACCACGGATGAAATCTACCAGTCCGTGGCCGATGATCCTTTCATGCAGAGCATCCTCTTCATGATGTCGCCGAATCCGTCCCGTGCGCTGGTGTTCTCCAGCATCGGCAACAGCAACAACAACGTCGTCATCGAGCGGCAATCCGACGCGGCGTTCAACCAGCAGCGCTTCTTCATCATCACGCCGGACGCGGTGATGGAGCGTGCGCTCACCGAGGCGCTGCTGCGGGCGGGCGTACCGGATCGCAACCAGGTGTTCGTCGAGCCCGTGTCGACGGACCTCGGCCGGCTGGGGTTCGGCTCAAAGGCGGACGACCTGATGACCGTGATGCGTTATTCGCTGCCGGAAGACGAGGCGGCCGGCGATGAGTGGCGCCAGAAGCGCCCGCTCGCCATTCTCCGCGTGAGGGACACGAACACGGCGCGTCCGACCGAGCCCTACCCAAAACCTGTCCGGGACGAGAGGATCGCCAAGTCCGAGCTCGGGTTCGAGGGTAATGTCGAGAATCTGGTCGAGGCGGTCAAGCAGCACTGGGGACAGCCCGACGCCAAGGACGGGCCGTTCGAAAGCCTGCTGCTCAAGGTGGACCTTATCGGCGAGCATTGCGTCCGGCGCCCCATGAACTGCCTCGGCGATACCCAGGACGCAGACTACCAGATCAGCCCGACGGAGAGCATCGACTCGGGCGAAGTCCTCGCCGTCGCGGGCACCCTCGGCACCGCCACCGGCAACGCCACGTACACGAGTCTGGCGCCCAACCGGATCCCGGCTCTGGTGGGCGTCACGAACGTCTCGGATCCCGATCTCAAGGGGAGCGCGTCCGCCTTCTCGGAGACGGTCGGCAACACCGACAAGCTCTACGTCTACTACTTCGCACGCGACTGCGGGAACCTTCCGAATTGCCGCGAAATCACCGAGGAAATGGTCCCCCCAGGCGACGCAATCAAAATCATTCAGCGGAACTACGTCGTGCCGGGGTCGACCCGAGGTCCTGACCCCAAGCAGCTCGTGAACCCGACGCTCATCGTCTTCGACGGGGCGAAACGGCCGTCGAGCCGTTAAAGGGGCCTCTGAGCAAGCGGATTCCGTTCATGACCCTTCGACAGGCTCAGGACAGGCCTGTCGAAGGACTTAATCCGAGCTTCCTTAAGGACAACAGGATGGTCGGTCAGGAGGACTTATGAGAACCCACACGCTTTACTTCACGCTCGCGGCGATGATCGGATTTGCGTCCGCGGCGAACGGCTGGAACAACGGTTCGAGCAACGACAATCAGCTCCCCGAGTCGCTGGAGCGGAAGGTCCAGAATCTTCAAGCCGACCTCGAGGCGAAAGGCTACGAGGTCACACGCGGCTTCTGGGACCTGTTCACGATCGAGGATTGCCAGTTCACGATCGCCGTGATTGGAAACTGCCTCGGGAACAATCCGGCGTCACCGTACGTTATTCCCGCCGTTCCGCTCTGGCCGGACGAGTTCGTGGACGAACACATCAAGGATCTGCTCGGGCCGACGCCGGACGACACCTGGTGGACATACCGCCTCGATGAGCGCGAGGCGCTGGTCGTGCTGGCGCAGCTTCCGCCGCCCGCGAAATACTTCGGGATGCACACCTACGTTTTCACGCGCGAAGGGCGCATCGACCCCGCGAATATAGTCTTCCAGTCGGTCACGGACCCCTTCCTGGGGGAACTGCTCTTCGCCCCGTCGCCGAACCCTTCCCGCTCGGTGATGTCCGCGACCTTCGGCAACAGCATTAATAACGTCGTCATCGAGCGGCAGTCCGGCGCGGCCTTTAACCAGCAGCGCTTCTTCATCGTCACGCCGGACGCGGTGATGGAGCGGGAAGTGACCGAGGCGCTCCTGCGGGCGGGCGTCCCCGATCGCAATCAGGTGTTTACTACCCCCGTGTCAACGGAGATTTTCCGAGCAGGGCTCGGGCCCGAGGCGGACGACCTGTGGATCACGATCCGCTATACGCGTCCGGAGGACGAGGAGGCGGGTGATGAGTGGCGTCGGCAGCTTCCCCTGGCCGTGCTCCGGGTGAGGGACACGAACACGGCGCGTCCGACCGAACCCTATCCCAAACCCGATTACGATGAGCGGACCGCCCGCTCCGAGCTGGGGCTCCAAAGTGAATTCGCGGCTCTGATCGAGGCGGTCAAGAAGCACTGGGGGCAGACTTCCGCTCCCGAACAGCCGTTCCAGGCTCTGGAACTGACCGTGGATCTCATCGGGCAACACTGCCTCGAACGCCCCATGAACTGCCTCGGCGATAACCAGGACGAAGACTGGCGGCTCAGTCCTCGTTCGAGCATCGATTCGGGCCAGGTGCTGGCCGTCGTGGGGACTCTCAAAACGGCTACGGGAAACGCGACGTACTCGGCCATCGCACTCAATCGTTCGTCGGTTCTCCAGGGCATCGGGAACGTTTTCGACGAAGATCTCGCGGGGAGCGCGTCGGCGTTTTCTGGAACGGTCGACAACACCGACCGGTTTTACGTCCAGTACTTCGCGCGCGACTGCTCGGGGCTCTCCCACTGCTTTGAAATCACGGAGGAGATGATTCCGAAAGGCGAGACAGTCGCGTTCATCGAGCGGAACTACGTTGTTCCGGGTACGGCCCGCGGCGCCGATTCCAGGCAGACGCTGACACCATTGGTCATCATCTTCGATGGCAAGGCACGGCCGTCGAGCCGCTGAGGAAGTGTGCCGCTGCGAGCGCCCGCGGAAACGCAGAAAGGCCCCGTGGACGCTTGTGGCTGCAAGATGCCCATACACGGAGGTAAACCATGCGTCCCAACGACCTCAAGGAAGCTCTGATTAAGTCCTTCGACAGGCTCAGGACAGGCTTGTCGAGCCACGAACGGAATCCACTTG
The DNA here is from genome assembly GCF_039794385.1 of Methylocaldum sp. Lineage (NCBI taxonomy): Bacteria > Pseudomonadati > Pseudomonadota > Gammaproteobacteria > Methylococcales > Methylococcaceae > Methylocaldum > Methylocaldum sp. The sequence continues at coordinate 9,849 of NZ_JBDIVO010000146.1, forward strand.
ATCAGAGCTTCCTCAAGCACCGAGGCATCGTCGCCGCGGCATTCGCCGCCTTGTTGCTCGTATCCTCGCCCGGCGTCCGGGCACTCACGATCGCCCTCAGCGACGACGACGGCTGGGACGCCATCGGGATCCAGGCCGCCAAGCGGGCGCTGGCGGCCGCCGGTCACACCGTGATCCTCGCCGGCCCGCTCAATGAGCAAAGCGGCAGCAGTGCGGCGATCAACCTGACTGACCTCCGGATTACCAAGCGACGCGACGACGAGGGCGCGCTCGAGTATTCCGTTGCGATCGGCGACGGGACGGAAGGAGCCGAACCGGCGACCAGCGCGCTCGTTGCCATCGACATCGCCCGGCAAAGCACCGGCCGGTTGCCCGACTTGCTGGTGTCCGGCATCAACGTGGGCGCCAATATCGGCGCCGCCACCCAGTTTTCGGGTACGGTCGGTGCCGCCATTGCCGCGCTATCCCCCATGCTCAACGGCGCTGTCCCCGCCATCGCGATCAACACCGATCCGTTGTGCCAGGAGTCGACGCCGGATTGCAGGGCCTCGAACGAGGCCCATTTCGCGCAGGTGGCGGACTTTCTCGTTGCCGTCATTGCCCGCCTCGAACGCAAGGCCGGCTCTCTGGACGGCGAAAAGGGCCTGCTGCCACGGGGGATAGGTCTCAACATCAACTACCCGCCGTTACCCGAGCCCGCCGGCGTCGTTGTTACGCGGCAGGGTCGCACGGTCAGCTTTGCGGACGATCTGGTGGTGAGCTATGGCGCCGATACGGTCACCATCAACATCGGCTGTCGTGAGCCCTGCGCCGATGTACCGGTCGGAACCACGCTCCGGGGCGGGATCACGAAGATTGTTCCCGACGAGACGCCCGAGATCCCCGGTGCCGACACCACGTGGTACGGGCGAGGGTACATCACCATCGTGCCGATCACGCCCGACTATACGGCTGACGCGCCGAGTGCCTTCTCTCTCGGGATAGATATCAAGGATGGCCTTGGCAGGCGATAGACGGTGATTTCAACGGGCTCAGCATTTGTAGGTCGGCAATCCTTTGCCGACGAAAACGTTGGCCCAACTGTGCACCGTCGGGAAGGGCGGCTTCGGCGCTCCAATCGC
>NZ_JBDIVO010000147.1:0-10968 GCF_039794385.1 Methylocaldum sp.
AGGACGATCCCAGTTTCCATACCCTTCCCGATGACAACGATTCGATCGCCCAATATTTGTTCCTCTACAGCCTCTCGGTGCCGGTGGGTCAGGACATCAACGACCGTTTCAACGTCGATTATTCCGCGAGCCGCGTGACTGTGATCCGCGCCCTGGTCCCGACCCGCGCCAGCCGCGAAAACATGGACATCATCAGCGACTGGGCGGCCAAGAATCTCAAGAACGTAAAGGTCGAGTTCACCGGCCGCGACGTGTTGTACACCAACATGGGCAACAATGTCTCGGACAGCCTCATCAGTTCATTCGCCGTGTCGGTGGTAGGGGTGACCGTTCTCATCGGCCTGCTGTTCCGTTCCTGGCAATTGGGCCTCGCCAGCACGCTGCCCAATTTTCTGCCCGTCCTCGTTGCCCTGGGGTTCATGGGCATGGCCGGCATCTACCTAGATATCGGCACCATCATGGTGGCGAGCATCGGTTACGGTATCGCCGTCGACGACACCATCCATTTCTTCAGCCATTACCGGGAGGCGCGGCGGGCCGGGCACACCGCGCGCGAGGCGATCGGGGAGGCGTTCTCCGACGTGGGCATTTCCATCACCTTCACCACGGCGGTGCTGGTTCTGGCGTTCTGCGTGTTTCTGTTCGGCGATTTCATGCCGAACGTTTACAAGGGCTTGCTGGTGGGCTTGTTCCTGGTCGTCGCCCTGGCGGCCGACCTGTCCATCACGCCGGCCGTCCTGTCCCTGATCGATAAGCCGCGCCGTCTCCTAGCCCGCATTTCTCACACCCCTCCTACTGCGGACGCCGATCCACTCGCTGTGGCGCACCGTACTCCCTCGCGCCGGCTCGACGTAGAGTCGGCTACGCCTTCGCCGCCGCTCGGTCCGTGCGGCACGCCACAGCGGCGTCTCGACGACCTCGCGACGAAGGGGTGCGAGAAATCCGGGCTAGCCGGGGCGAGCGAAAGCGACCCGGGGAAGGGCGGCCATGGCCACCCCGTTCCTTCCGCCGCCGACGTCGCCGGGCGCAGCGAGTTCACTGCCCTGGATGCCGACTATGCCGGAACAGGACACCCGCCGGTCGCTGGTGCCGGAGGGGGCACCGTGTTCACCGCGAGTCCAGCCGGGCGCATGGGTGAAAACTCGAATTGACGCTGTCGGAGAAGCCTTATGTCCAAGCCACTCATCGAACTGTTCACCGGCCGGCCTGCCGACAAGGCGGCCTTGATCGAGCCCCGTCCCGCTCCGGGAACGCTATGCCCGGAGGAAAACCTGGCCTACATCTTGTTGCGCGCCGCGGCCACCGATCGCGGGGTTGTCTTCGTCCGGGACGAGCGTCACGAGACCCGCTTCTCGTATCAGGCCATTGCAGAGCAGGCGCGGATGCGGCTCGGCGCCTTGCGGGCCCTGGGGCTCAGGCGAGGCGATCCGGTCATGCTGATGTTCCGGGAAAGCCACGACTTCGTGGTGACCTTCTGGGCGGCCGTGATGGGCGGCATCATTCCCGCGCCGCTGGCCTATCCGCCATCGCTCACGGACGACAATGCGGTTCTCATGAAGCTGAAGGCGATCTGGAAACAGCTGGACCGACCGCTGTTGTTGTCCGATGCCTATATGGCGGAGCAGCAGTCCGTGCTGCGGCAGGCTCTGGGGGAAAACTCGATTCGTATCGAGGCGGTTACGGACCTTGCGGAACCCTCCACGCTCGCGGATCCGGATCTCGCCCGGCCCGATGACCTGGCATTCATACAGTACAGTTCCGGCAGCACGGGGACCCCCAAGGGCGTGATGGTGACTCACGCCAATCTGATCACCAATCTGGAGGGCATCATCTTCGGAGCCGAACACGGTCCGGGCGACGCCTTCCTGAGCTGGATGCCGTACCACCACGACATGGGGCTCATCGGTTTCCATTTCGTTCCCATGGCCCTGGGGATCGAGCAGGTGAACCTGACCCCGTTCACCTTCGTTCGCAAACCCACGCTATGGATGGAAAAAATCAGCGAGCACCGCTCGACAGTAACGGGGTCTCCCAATTTCGGCTACCGCCATCTGCTCGGCAAACTGAAACCGGACCACCTGAAGCGCTGGGATTTGTCGTGCCTCAGAAACATTTATAACGGCGCGGAACCGATTGCCGCTGCGGTCATCGAGGAATTCATGACGACCCTGGGCCCGTGCGGGCTCAGGCCCGAGGCCATGTACCCGGTGTACGGCATGGCCGAGGCGAGTCTGGCGGTGACCTTCCCTCCGCCCGGAACGCTTCCGCGGGTGCACTGGCTGGATCGCCAGGAATTGGCGCAGGGGCGGGTGGCAGGCGCCGAGCCCCATGGCGAAAACTCCATCGCGGTCGTTGACGAAGGCTACCCTGTGCCGGGCTGCGGGATCCGCATCGTGGACGGCGACGGGCAGGTGCTTCCGGAAGGCCGGGTCGGCCGCATCCATATCTGCGGCCGCAATGTGACCGGAGGTTATTACAACAACCCTTCCGCGAATGCCGAGACATTTCACGACGGGTGGCTGGATACGGGCGACCTCGGTTTCATGATCGACGGGCGCCTGTGCATCAGCGGACGGGCCAAGGACATTATCTTCATCAACGGGCAGAATTTTTATGCCCACGACATCGAAGCGCAGGCGGAAACGGTTAACGGCGTAGACCCCGGAAAGACCATCGCCTGCGGTTGGCAGGACCCCGACTCGGGCGAGGAGAAAACGGCGATCTTCCTCGCGATACGCAACCCGGACAGTCCCGATGGGCGGGCCGTCATGGCCGAGGTATGGCAAAGGGTCAACCAGGTGCTTAACGTCGCGCTGGATTACGTCGTACCGGTCAAAGCCATTCCCAAAACCACGAGCGGAAAGCTCCAGCGTTACAAGCTCTTGGAGGAGTTCCAGCGGGGCGACTACGACGCCGTACGCCATTGCGGCGTCGACCTGGTGAGCGGTGCGCTCGAATCGACCGTTTCCGGCACCGAAAATTTGACGGATCTGGTCCGGGAGGTCTGGGCGGACGTGCTCGGCCTTCCGGCCGCTAGGATCAATCCGGACCAAGCCTTTCGTTCGTTGGGCGGCACGTCCATAAAGGCGGTGCAGATTTTGGGGCGGCTGGAAGACCGGCTGAACCGGCCTTTGGACCATGAACTGCTGCTGCGTTGTCACACCGTCCGTCAGATGGCGGACTGGCTGGGCGGACGGCCCGGCTCCGCCGTGGCGGCCAGCGCGTCGGACACCGGCGACGCGCAGGAAGACGCGATCGCGATCATCGGCACGGCCTGCCGGTTTCCGGGGAGCAATTCGCCGGAGGAATATTGGGAACTTCTGAGCCAGGGCCGGGAAGCCATCGGCGCCGTGCCCGCGGACCGTTTCGCGCTGCCGCAAGGCGGGCGGGAGGACTGGTGGCGCGGCGGCTTCGTGCGCGACGTCTACGCCTTCGACGCAGAGTTCTTCGGCATCAGCCCCGAAGAAGCCACCGACATGGACCCGCAGCAGCGTTTGTTCCTGGAGGTGGCCGCCGAGACCCTGGAGCGCGCCGGCTACTCCAGGCCGGCTCTGGATGGCGCCGACGTCGGTTTGTTCATCGGCGCGAGCCACAACAATCACATGGAATTCCTGGTCAACGCCTTGTGCGGCGACGCCCTGGAGAGCTTCGCCAGTCTGCGTCGCCTGCCGCCCAGCGAACGCGACGAACTGCTCAAGGAGTGGCAATCCCGCTTCGGGCGGTTCTCGCTGCACGTGAATACGGCGGTGGACAATCTGCTCAACATGATCGCGGCGCGTGTCTCCCATACCTTCAACTGGAAAGGTCCCAGTTTCACCATCGACAGCGCCTGTTCCTCGTCACTGGTCGCGGTGCATCTGGCATGCCAGAGCTTGCGCCAGGGCGAATGCTCGATGGCGGTTGCCGGCGGCGTGAGCCTCACCCTGAGCCATTTGCCGTTCCTGTTGTTCCAGCGCGCCGGCGCGCTGTCGGCTAGCGGTCGGTGCCGCGTCTTCGATGCTTCGGCCGACGGATTCGTGCTGGGCGAAGGCGCCGGTGCGGTGTTGCTCAAACCGCTGTCCCGCGCGCTGGCGGACGGCGACCCGGTACTGGCGGTGATTCGCGGCTCGGCGGTGAATAACGACGGGCAATCCCTTGGGGTCATGGCGCCCAACCCAGACGGCCAGCGCCAGGTCATCGATGCCGTATACCGCCAGTTCAAGATCGATCCCGCTTCCATACAGTTCGTCGAAGCCCATGGCACCGGTACTCCGCTGGGAGACCCGAGCGAGATCCGCGCCCTGACCCACGCCTTTGGCGGCTTGGCCCGGCAGAGTTGCGCGATCGGATCGGTCAAGGCGAACATCGGGCATCTGCTCAGCGCCGCGGGAATCGCCAGTTTGATCAAGGTCGTGCTGGCCTTGCAGCATCGGCAGATGCCGGGAAACATCAATCTGAACGAGCCCAGCCGGCAAATCGACTTTGCCAAGACGCCATTCCTGCCCCTGACCTCGACCCGCGTGTGGACAGTACCCGAAGGTGTCGCCCGGCGGGCGGCCATCAATTCCTTCGGTTTCGGGGGCACCAACTGCCATCTGGTGGTGGAGGAAGGCGTGGCGCGCGAGAAGCCGAAAGGCGTCTGGCCCTATCATCTGTTATTGCTCTCGGCGCGGAATCGATCCGCCCTGAATCGCACGAGCGAGCATCTCGCCGCCTACCTGGAGCGCAGGCCCGCACTGGATCCCGCCGACGTCTGCGCCACCTTGAACAGCCGACGCAATCACTACGCGTGCAGGGATGCCCTGGTCGTCGAATCGCTCGGCGAGCTCGCCAACGGGCTCAAGGGGCTGGAGAAACGCCAGCCCACGGAAACGGAATCGCCTCCGCCGATCGCGATGATGTTTACCGGCCAGGGCTCGCAGTATCCGGGTATGGCCGCCCAGCTTTACGAACTCTGGCCGCGCTTCCGGCGGGCCATGGATGAGGCCGCGGCGGCCTTCGATCCGTGGCTGGAAGCGCCTTTGTTGACCGCGATCTATCACCCCGAGGCCAATCCGGAGCAACTGGCGCGAACCGAAATCACGCAGCCGGCGATGTTTGCCGCCGACTACGCCCTGGGCCGCGCCTTGCTGGAGCTGGGTGTGCGGCCGGCCGCATTGATCGGGCACAGCGTCGGCGAGTACGTGGCGGCTTGCCTGGCCGGCGCCGTGGATTTGGCCGACGCCGCCAAGGTCATTGCCGCGCGCGGCCGACTCATGTCCGAGTTGCCGGGGCAGGGCGGGATGCTGGCGGTATTCGCGAGGGCCGATGAGCTGTCGGCGTATCTAGAGGACTATCGCGGACGCGTATGGTTTGCGGCCAACAACGGATCGCACCAGGTCGTGGCCGGCCATCGGGATGCCGTGGCCGAACTCGCCCGCATACTCGAAATCGAAGGGCGCCGCGTCAAGCCCCTGCGAGTGTCCCACGCGTTTCACACGCCGCTCCTGGAGCCCATGCTCGAACCGTTCTCCAAGGTGCTGGCCGAAGTGGAATGGCATGCGCCGCGGCTGCCCATCATTTCCAATATCACCGGCGATTGGCTCGGGGCCAACGGTCCCGACGCCAATTACTGGCTGCGGCATGTTCTTGAACCCGTCCGTTTCGAGCAGGGCATACGCGCCGCTTATGCCGGCGGCATTCGCACCTTCGTCGAATGCGGTCCGGACAGCGTTCTGACCCATTTGGTCGCCACCGTGCTGGCCGGGGAGCGCGTGACCTTGGCGGCCTTGTTGGATCGTCGCCGGGAAAATGCCAGAACCTTGCTGGATGCCCTAGGCATCCTTTACACGTCGGGCGTCAACCTGGATTGGCGCATGCTCGGCGAGGATTTTCCGGGACGGCGCATACCTCTCCCGGCGTATCCGTTCGAACGAAAAGTCTACCGTCTGCCTCCCTTGCCGCCGGCCGAATCGCAAGGCCAGGCATTGCTGCATCGCTGGGAATGGCCTCAAACGCCGCGAGGCGACTCCGTCCCGCTGCCGCCCGGTGCCCTATTGGTGTTTGCGGGCGAGGGGCAAGCGGCCTGGCTCGCGGCTCTGCGCATCCGTGTGGGGCCGGACCGCCCGCTTCTGGTGGTGCGGCCGGGGGCCGGCTTCTCGGCGGACGGCGGGAATTTCACGGTCAATCATTTGGATGCGGGCGACTACCGGCAGTTATGGCAATCGGTGCTGGCAGACTACGGCGCCCCCGCTGCGGTGGTCCATGCCTGGAATGCGGATTTGACGGGCGCGCCGCGAGACGATGAGGCTGCCCTGCACTCCGGCCTCTTCAGCTTGACGTTCCTGGCTCAGGCGATGCGCGAGCCGAGTCCCATAAAACCGTGCCGGATACTCTGGTTGACCCGGCGCGCCCATGTTCTGGACAGTCTGGAGCCGGCACCCGATCCGTACCAGTTGCTCGGGATTACATTCGCCCTAGGATTGGGGGAGGAGAACGAACATCTCGTCGTGAAGGCGGCCGATCTGGATACCGTGCCGGCGGCTCCGGATGAGGACGTCGATACCATTCTTGCGGAACTGGGAACGGCGGAATTCGGCGGGGAGATACTTGCGATTCGCCGTTCTCTGCGCTTCCAGCGCCGTTTCGGCGCGGTCTACAACGAAACCGGCGTTTCGGAACCGCTGCTCAAGGACGGCGATACCTGCCTGATCACCGGCGGGATCGCCGGGATCGGAGCCGAAACCGCCCTTGCCCTGGCGCGATCGGCCCGGATAAACCTGGTCCTCACCGGACGGAGGCCTTTGCCTGCGCGGCAGGAGTGGGACGCCCTGCCGGCCGATCATCCCGATGCCCCGCGCGTGGCGCTGATCCGCCAGCTCGAATCCTTGGGCGCAACGGTGGATTACCATGCGGCCGACGCCGCCGATTCCGAAGCGATGACGAAAGCCATAAGGCGCCTTAGGGAACGCTTCGGCCGGCTGGACGGCATCATCCACTCCGCGGGAGTGGTCGACCGCAACGTTCTCCGCGCCACCGACAAGAGCGTCGAATCAATACGCTCGGTGTTGGCTCCGAAAGTCAAGGGCAGTTGGCTGCTTCATCAACTGACGGCCGACCAACCGTTGAAATTTTTCATCCTGTATTCGTCCATCGCCGCCACCTGTCCGCTGTGGGCGGCCAGCCTGACCGATTACGCCGCCGCCAACGCCTTCCTGGACGGTTTCGCGGAATGGCGAAACCGTTCCGGGGCGAAAGGCCGCACCCTGGCGCTCAACTGGTCGCTCTGGGACGAGAAGGGCATGGGTCGCGACGCCGGCCTGATGGCGCTGGTCCGCAGCAAGGGCTTGCGCGCCCTGGTTCCGGAAACCGCCTGTGCAGCCTTGTCGCGCGCGCTCGCTATTCCCGGCGCCTCGGTGGTGCACGTCATCGATTTCGAGGCGGAGGCGGAAAGCCCGGCGCCAGCTGCGGCGCCAGCGGCACATTCCCCGGCACCCGAGCCCATCGAGCCGGCTCCGCGCGCCGCCCTGGCGGTGCAGGCCGCCGACTGGCTGGAGCTGGTACGCCAGCTCACAGGCGCTTATGTGAACGTAGCAGCGGAACAGATCGATTCGGGCCGCAAGTTTCATGAACTGGGTGTCGACTCGAAGGGGGCCGTCGAAATCGCGGAGAAGCTGGCAGCGATCCTGCGTCAGCATGTCACGCCGACTCTGTTGTTCGAGTTCCAGTCACCGCTGGACCTGGCGCGCCATCTGGAAAACCAGCACGGCCCGGAGTTCCTTGCCCGGTCGCAGGAGCCTGGCCCCGCTCGGACCATAACCATTACGACCACTGCCGCATCCCGCTCCGACCGTCGCACCGATGACCGCATCGCCATCGTCGGCATGAGTTTGCGGGTGCCCGGTTCCGCCAGCTCCGACGAATACTGGAACATGCTGGCGGAAGGGCGGTGCGAAATACGCGAGGTGCCGCGGGACCGCTGGTCTCCCGAGGATTATTTCGATGCCGTGAACCGCCATACCCACGGTAGTTACTCGAAGTGGGGCGGTTTCCTGGAACGTGCGCACGAATTCGATCCGCAGTTCTTCGGTATTTCGCCGCGCGAAGCCAAGGCCATGGACCCGCAGCAGCGGATTTTCATGGAAGTGGCTTACGAAGCGCTGCAACAATCGGGTTACGCCGGCGAAGGGCGTGCCGAGCGCCTCGGCGTGTTCGTCGGATGCGAGCAGAACTATTACGCGGAACATTTCATCAACCAGCAGCGTTATTGCCGGTTGCGCGACCGGATCAGGAGCACCGACTGGTACCGTCAACTTCCGATGGGGGCACGCGCCGATTGGGACGACGCGCTCCGTGAGGTTTTGCAGCCCGCGGAACTCCTGTCCGACGCCATAGCGGGCAACGGGCTGAACGAGATCGCCTGCCGTTTGAGCCATTGGCTGAACGTGCGCGGCCCGAGCCTGATCGTCAACACGGCTTGTTCCGCCGCCCTGGTGGCCACGCATCTCGCCTGCCAGAGCCTGCGCTCCGGCGAGTCGCGCATCGCCGTGGCCGGGGGGGCTTATCTGAACATGGGCTCCACCCCCTTCGTTTTTCTGAGCCGTGTCAACGCCATGTCGCCCGACGGCCGGTGTTATCCGTTCGACCGCCGTGCCAACGGCATGGTCCTGGGCGAAGGCGTCGCCGCCCTGGTACTCAAATCGCTGGCCGACGCCATGGCGGACGGCGACTACATCCACGGCGTGATCCTGGGCTCGGCGATGAACAACGACGGACATTCCTCCGGCCTGACGGCGCCCAACCCGGCCGGTCAAGCGGAGTGCATCGCCCGCGCCTACCGTGAATCCCGGGTCGACCCCGCCACGGTCTCCTATGTGGAATGCCACGGCACCGGCACATCCCTGGGCGATCCGGTCGAAGTGGAAGGCATGACCAAAGGCTTCCGCCAGTTCACCGACCGGCGCGGATACTGCGGCATCGGCTCGGTGAAATCCTCCATCGGCCACATGCTGTCCGCCGCGGGAATCCCCAGCGTCATCAAGGTACTCTTGGCGATGCGGCACGACTATCTGCCGCCCACCGTCAATTACAGCGAGCCCAATCCTTACATCGATTTCGACGCTTCGCCATTCTACGTCGTGGACAGCCACGGCCGGCCGTGGACCGGGAACGGACAGCCGCGGCGGGCCGGTGTCAATGCCTTCGGTTTCGGGGGGACTAATTGCCACTTGATTCTGGAGGAGCCTCCCCGCGCCGTGGATCAGCCTACCGGCATGGACCGGGTTCCGCTTTCCGATCCGCAACTGCTGTACCTGACGGCGCGCACGGAGAGCGCTCTGCGCGCCTACGCCAAGGCACTGCATGCGCATCTCGAGGAAAACCCATCGATATCTGCCGAGCAGGTGGCCTGTTCCCTCAATGGTGCCCAAAGAGAAATGAATTTCCGCGCTGCGGCGGTGGTACGTGGACGGGAAGATCTCTTGGCGGTCCTCGCCTCCGTGGCCGGATCGGGCAAGCACGACCGGCTTCTCTCGGGGCGCGCAAATCCGAAGCAGCCGCCCGCGATGGCTTGGGTGTTCGACGATTGCCCGTGGCCGGAGGGAACCGCGGATACGCTGGCGCGACGGTATTCGGTCTTTGCCGACGCCTGGACCGATTTCCGGGCTGTACTTCCTCCCGGACACGAAACCGTGCCGCGCCTGCAGGCGGCGGCGGAACAGTACGCACTGGGTCGACTGCTGCGAGAGCTGGAGTTGGTTCCCGCCGGCCTTTGGGCCGAGGGAGCCTTGAGCCCGGTCGCCGCCGCGGTAGCGGGCTGGCTAAGTCCGGCCTCGGCCGCAGCCTTGCTGAACGGGGGCGATGCGGTTCCTGAGAACGGTGCCGGCGATCAAATCTGGCGAATTCCAATTCACACGATCGACGGAAAGATCTCCGTGGACAATCCGGAATGGGCGATTCGGTTGCGCTCCGCTGCGAGAAACCCATCCGAAAGCGTACAGCCTCCGACGGATGCACGCTTGCGAACCGTCCTTCTGGGGGGCAAAGGCGGCGAGGGGAAAGGACTTGTACGGATGATCGGGGCGGCGCCGGGCGACGAGAGTTTGTTGACCGCACTGGCGCGGCTGTACATCGAGGGCTTGAGATTGGATACGCGCCCCCTGTGTTCTCCCGTGCTTACCCGCGTATTGCTGCCGGCTTATCCCTTCGAGAGGAAGGAATTCCTCTACGACCCGCCTCCGGTGGACGTGGAAGAGACCGCCGACATCGCGGCCGCGCCGGAGCCGGCAGTCGCGCATTCTCAGGGCACAACTGCGAGCAAGGAGCCTCAGCAGAATATAGCCACCGCCCTCCTTGACGAATTGAACCGGATCATCCTTCCCCGGGAGCCTTTGAACGAGCATTCCTGAGAGAGTGCGAATAGACCTGCTGCGCCACCCGCCATCGCCTTTTATGTACTCGTCGTACTTCCTTGTACGACTGACGACGGCGGGCGGCTCGCGACGGTTTCTTCGCAAGCTCCGAGAACGGAAAAAATGACGAATACGCTGAATACGTGAGGACTTAAGACCATGCAAGACCATCCCGCCGCCCGGCTTGAGCAATGTGTGTACAAGGCTGTGGCGGAAGTTACCGGACACGCGCCGGACGATCTTTCGCCGGACCAATTCCTGGAGAGCGATCTCGGGTTGGATTCGATCAAGACCGTGGAGTTGATGAACGCCATTCCGCCTCAACTGCCGGACCACCTGCGGGACCCGTTTAACTCGCTACTCGCCGCCGGGACATTATTCCAGCTGCAAACCCTTGGGGAGTTGGTCTCGATGATCGGTGCCATGGAGAGCAGTGAAGCCGCCGCCACCGCGCCCGAGGCCGACGATGACTTGACGCGAAAAGTACGCGAGGTGGTCGCCGGAATTACGGGACACGATCCGTCCGAGCTCGCGGACGACATGTTCCTGGAAAGCGACCTGGGGTTGGATTCGATCAAGACCGTGGAGCTCATGAACGCTC
>NZ_JBDIVO010000148.1:0-10760 GCF_039794385.1 Methylocaldum sp.
TCGGCGGAACCTCTCCACCCGATTTTCAATTTTTGCGTTTTCACACAGCCTCCGGCCTGAACGGTCATTCGCCTTCGCCGATACCGGCCATTTCTGAACGACTGCTTTACCCTCGGGCGACTCAAGGAGGATATAGACAAAAAGAGCGATCCTCACGGGGGAGGAAAGGCGGCAAAGTGGCGGGCTAATCTCTCGTCAAGTTCGGGCTTCCATGTCTCCGGCATAACGGCGTTCACTTGCTCCAGCATCTCGGAAGCGCGTCGCACTTCTTCAGGACCAGGCGCCCGCCGGAGGGTGGCGGAAAGCCACATATACGTCTTGGCGAGAAATTCGGGAGCCAAATTGCCGGTGGCGGGGTCGCGAGGCGCCGTGAAATACAATTCTGCGGTTGGGAAGTAAGCAGGGCCGTAACCGTGTGAGGCCGCCGATTCGAACCAGTAGCGGGCTTTCTCCGGACTTTTTGGCTGCTGGCCGCCGGCGAGTTCGATCATTCCGAGCCGATATTGAGCTTCCCCATAGCCCCGTTGCGCCGCCTGCTCAAGCCAGGCCCTTCCCTTGGCGGAATCTTGCACGGCCGGGTCGCTCTCCAGGTAAAGCAAGGCGGTCGCGTACATCGCCTTGACGATACCTCGAGCCGCGACTTGTTCGCACAACGCGACGCCCTTGGCCGGGTCCTTGGGCACACCGGTGCCGCGAAGGTATAGCTCTGCCAACGCGCAGTGGGAAATCCAGTGCCCGCCCTGGGCAGCATCCTCGTAGAGGACGGCCGCGCGGGCCGGGTCGGTCGGACCGTTAACGCCTTTCACCAAGCAGTCGCCCAGGAAATGCTCGGCGGCTGGCAGCCTGGCCTTGGCCGCGCGCTCATACCAGCGGCACGCCTCTGCGGCGTCCTTGGGGCGGCCCCAGCCAAGATCGTAAAACAGCGCTAGGGTGAACTGAGCCAGGGGGTTGTTTTTCTTTTCGGCGTGTCGCCGATATTCCGCATATGCCCTTGAATAATCCTGCCGGGCCAACAATTCCTGGGCCTTTTTCAGTTGGGCCGACCAGTCTTCGGCCGCCGCGAGAGAAACGGATGTCGAAACGGCCAACCACCCGGCCACAAAGCAAAGACCCCGGCGAACCGGGGTTTTTGCAAGCACCTTGAAAACGAATCGCCTGTCCATCGGACGTCAGTTGCGCGAAGGAAAAAGACCTTCAAGGGCAACGATGCAGTTGAGCACCAGATAGGGCGGCATGATCTGGACCGGCTGGCTGCCGCCGCTTGTGCCGATGGTAGTTGTCGCGGATGCCGTACCCCCGACGGAATTCGCCGCCATGTCGACATCCGGCGCGGCCGTGTTGTAGGTGTTATTACGGCCGGTCGACGACAGAGCATTCCCTGCCGGGTTGGGGGTGGCGGCCTGGCCGGTGTTTGCCCGGATTTTCAACCCGGACGTATCAACTGTCGTTGTTGCGGGGTGGCTGTGCGCAGGCATCTGGCCGACGTTTAGAGTCACCGCTTCCGAACCTCCATTTTCACCGAGAATGCGGTTGGATAACCCTGGCCCCTGGCCCATATGCATGGGAACTCGCCCCCGCAAATCGGGAAGGGCGAAAGTGGTCTGGCCATTGCCGCCGTAAGTGGTGCCCAACAGCGCAAACAACGCTGAATTCTGGGCGATGGACAGGAGTTGTCCATCGCAAGTGGCCCAACCCCGTGGCGCGTAGTTGAAACCGACAAAGTCGATGGAGCCGAGATAGTCCTCGGATCCTGCCGCCGAAGCCGAAATGGCGGTCGACAGCATGCCGCCGAACAGGATGACTCTCAATACCGAGCGAATTCTGTTGTGCAGAGTGTTCATCGTTGGTTCTCGCAGGATTGAGTGTCTAATCTGCTTTGATGGATCGGCGTGTCGCCCGCAGTCCCATTAAGCCTGCTCCGATCAGCCAGAACGTGGCGGGTTCGGGAACGGCCGGCGGCGTGGTTTGGTTCACCACGCTGCTGACAAAGAGCCGGCTCTCGACGGTGGCGCTATAAGTGCCATCGAACAGAGCCAGAAACATATTGTTCTCTCCGGTCAGATTTATTATGGCGCCCGGGCTGAGAAGGAAATCGAGCAATACGGTGCCGCTGTCCGACAAGGACGCACCGAAGGTGCCCAATGGCCCGAAAGGTGTATCCACTGTGGTCCCGTCGTTCGAGCCGCCGGCTGAGTCGCCGAAAAAAGTGTCGGAAATCAGATCGCTGAAGAAGATTTCCGTCACGCCATCATTCAGAAAGATGTCCCCTTCGATGCCCACGTCGTCTCCATTGGCATCGACCTGATTGGTAAATTGGAGGCCGAGGGTGATCTGGAAGGTATCGGTCGCCGAGGCATTGCTCAGGGTAACGCCGTAATTTCCGAAAAAGTCTGAGGATCCGGAGCCGCCAGCGGAGTTGCCGGTGCCGGTGAAGCTGATGCCGACGCTGTCATTGATATCGGTCAGGGCGCCGCCCAAGGGCAGGGTTCCGGTGAGATTGAGACCGCTGTCCACGGTCGAGGTCGTCAGGGAGCCTCCGATCACCTGGGAAAAAGTCCCGGTTTGGGTGGATCCCGCCGGCGCGGAAGAACTGAGACCATCCAAGTCGACCGTGGCCGTGATGGAAATGTTGGGATCGAACGGTACGGCCGACGCCTCCCCGCTCAGGAAGAGCGCGACGGAGCAAGCCAGCACGATAAATCTGGGCAAGGTTGCCGCCGGGAATCGCATGACGGAATGCTGGAACATGTCCTTATTCTCCTCTGGATTGGTAAAGAACAACCGGAATGGCCGACCTTCGAGCGCAGCAATATTCGCGCCGATCATCTCAAGAGCACGTCCATCAGGAAGAATTATCTTCACAACCAATTAGTTACGTTCATTCCGTCCTCGCTAATCCTACGCCCGCCCACGCCAACGGGGATGAAACCGTAAAAATTCCTGACACTGTTACTATGACATTCCCCTCCCAGCGCTCCGTTTCGCCTAATCCCTAGGGACCACAGAAGCAGAAAGTTGAGAGAAAACTCGATTATTACCGTTATTGCGTTGGTACCCCCAATCAGGTGTAAGAAAATCTGACACTGACCCGCCCTCGGGCCGCATACCCGAACCTTTCGGCGGCTATTTCCTGGATTAAGGAAATGTCGGCGCTCGAATGGGCCGTCGACTCAAGACGAGATCCAGGCCCCAGCAGATCGGCCGGGTCTTCAATCATCCGTTCATGATGTTCGTTCATCGCATTGGTATGGATGAGCGGGCTCGCCGGCGTCACTCAAGACCCGCGCCCGAACCGGCGTTCATTCTGAACCGCCAATAGGCATAAAAAGGCAATCCGCCAGCCAGGAGCGCCAAGCCCAGCCCGGTCTCCCGCGGATTATGCATCGCCAGGCTGGTGCAGAATGCACCCGCCACGAGAAAGAACGCCAAGGGCACCCAGGGATAGCCCAAGGTCCGATAGGGTCTTAACAGTGCCGGCTGACGGTGGCGCAGCACGATCACGGCGAGTGCGGTGATGCCGTAAAACGCCCACATGCCGAAGATCGCGTAATTGAACAGGTGCTCGAAGGCCCGCTCGTCTCGACCGAATACCAGGATCAAGCCGCCCGCCGCGAGGCCCTGCACGATCAAGGCCTTGGCCGGCGTCCGATGCACGGGATCTACCTCCCCCATGTGCCGGAAAAACAGCCCGTCGCGGGCCATCGCGTAGGACACACGGGCGCCACTCAGGATGGCGCCGTTCAGGGTAGCCAGGGTCGACACGATCGCCGCCGCCGTGATCGCCCTGCCGCCCCACTCCCCTAGGGCGGAGGACGCCATGTCCTGGGCCAAGCGCCCGGATTGCTGGACCGCAGCTAGCGGCAGAACGTAGAAATAGGCCAGGTTGATCAAGAGGTAGACGGCCATCACGCCGATGATGCCGAAGATCAGGACGCGCGGGATCGTGCGCTGAGGATTCCGGATCTCCGCCCCGATCATGGTCACGTTGTTCCAGCCATCGTAAGCCCACAATGCGGCCGCCAGCGCGGCGCCATAGAATTCGATGCCGTTCCGGGCCGAAGCCGTGGCAGGACCGGAAAAGTGTTCCCACGAGCCTTCGCCGCTCGCGAGGCCCAGGGCCGCCAAGGCCACGATGGCGCCAACCTTCAGCAGCGTCAGGACGGTCTGTACCTCGCTTCCCAGGACGACGCCGCCGTAATTCAAGAGGGTGAAGACCAGGATACTGGCGAGTGCCGCGAGCTGGACGCCGGTGAGCGTGAAATCCAGGCCGGCGACGGAAGACCCCCAAACCGGTTGATCGAGATCATGGATGAAGAAACCGAGAAAGATGGCGAACGCCGTGGCGACGCTGGCGATCGATCCGGTCTTGCCGATGACCACCTGTTGCCAGCCGAAGAGGAATCCCCATAAGGGGCCATAGGCACGCCGCAGGAAGACATATTCCCCACCGGCTTCCGGGAAGGTGGCGCCGAGCTCCGCATAACTGAGCGCCCCGGCGAGCGAAAGGAGCCCTCCGGCCAGCCAGACCAGGAACACCGCCCAGACCGTGCCCGCCTCGCGGGCTATGGTCGAAGGCACCAGGAATATGCCGGTGCCGATCACGGTGCCCGCCAGGATCGCCCCCGTGCCAAGCCATCCGATCCCCCGCTCCAGTTCGGGGCGCCTAGCGGGGAGGTTCATGGATTTCCGTATCCAACGCCATGTGGAACCTTAACGTGGAGGTCTGCGCATTTCATGGAACCAGCGACGGTACTGTTCCATGCGATTGCGCTGATCGGCCGGCGCACGCCGCACGCAGGTGGCATATTCGGCCGTTCCCGGTTCGGCGCCCCAGCGGAATTCCGGACAGTCGTTGGGATTGTAAGCCGTCTCGAACGCCGGCCGCCGCGCCAGGATATCGGCGACCGTCAATCGCCAGGTCGAACCGTCGCTCCGGGTATAGGCAACCTGCCGCTCTTGTATCAGCTTCCGATGCCGTTGCTCGATCTCTTCCCTGACGATTTCCGGCACCCGTCCGCCGAGCACGAAAAGCTCGGGATAACGGACGATGCGCTCCGGGAAACGTGTCAGCACGTCCATGGCGATCAGGAGGCGCATGTCCCGGGAGGGCGTCGAATAGTCCTCCCAGGGTCCGACGGTCTCGAAGATCGAAGGCCCCGTCGGCATGGGGATGATGGCCCATGGATGCTGCCTCTGAAAATTCTCGCCGTTCTCGACGGCGTGAACTCGTGTCTCCAATTGTTCGACCAAGGCGTCGAGCACGGATTCGTAGGCTTTTTCGGCATCCAGCCCCTCAGGATTGATGAACCGCATCACGCGCGCGTAGAAATCCTCCGCCGGAAGCTCGGCCTGCTCCGCCGAATAGGGTGCGATGAAGGGATGCTCCGCCAAATCCGCGTTGCTCTGGAGGCGCAGAGGCCCCTGCCCCTCTCTCCCGAGCGGCCGAAAGGATTTGAAGCCCGGACCCGCGCTCTTCACGTCATCGACAAAAAGAAACGTGCCTTCCCAGAAGCGTTTGCGGCCGACCGAGTTGTCCGGCTGCGCGTCGACGGCGAGGAGCAATCCGGCCTGATCGCCCGTTTGCGGGACCCATTTCACGATGACCAGGATATGCCCATAGGGATCGGCGTAGACCGTGCCGGGCCACAGGTTTTCGCGTTTGAGCTCGACCGGGTAGAAGTCCGTGCCGTCGTCTTCGAGTGCCGTTCGGGCATTCCCCGAGTGAACCGTATCCATCAGCCGCCGGGACAGATCTCTGAAGACCGAAGCAGGTGCCGATTTCGCCGAAAAGCGCTGGTCGATGATGGCCGGTCCGCAGCGCGGCGGCCTGAGCGAAGTCCCTCGGTCGCAGGCGCGAAACGCCACCGGCAATCCGATCTTCCAGGCGAAGTAGGCGCGGAGGAAATACGGGAGGTCCGCGCAGTCCGGCGTGGCGGGAAGCCTCTCGTCCTCGCCCTGGCCGAAGTGATCGTGAAGGAAGTTCCGCTCCGGGTTCCTGAGGATCGGTTCGAGAGAGGGCAGTGTGTAGTTTTCCTCGATCGGCGCATCGAAAAGGCGTTCGATCCAGGCGGAATATAGCGCCTCGTGCCGCCGGTCCCATTCGGCTCCGGTGCGCTCCGATCCGGCCTCGGCGTCGTTGCCGACGATCAGGCGGCGGCATGCGACCATCTCGCCCCGTCTCTGCGCTTCGATGCGGTAGGCTCCAGGGACGGCGTGATCGATGAAGGAGGCCGCGCTCCACGGAGGTCCGCCCCGCCAGGTGACGGCCAAGGCTAGTTCAGCGCCATCCGGCGCGAAGGCTCTCAGTTCGCTCACCGGCCCGTCAGTCGCCACGACCATGAGCTTGAGCGGCTCGCCGATCACCGGCTTTTCCGGCGATGTCCAAACGGACGCGGCCCCGCCCTCCGGGCACGACTCGGCATCTGCTCCGTCCAGTGCCCGGCAGAGTGCCGGCAACATAAGTGCCGTGCCGATGGCGAGAAGCAATATACCCCTTAGGAGATTTCCCGGAAAAAATATCCCTGCGGACGCGTAGGCGGGATTAAGCAAAGCGCATCCGGCACTTCCGCCGCCATCGCCGGAGACTGCTGCCGCCTTACTCGGGTCTAGGTATGCTGCACCCATATGCATAAGAACATTGTCTATCGTATCGCCTAACGCCCGGCCGCACCCGATCTGCCGTGCACGATGGCCATGGTTTCCCGGGCGATCTGGCATTCCTCGTCGGTGGAGATCCCCGAGGACACGTACCGGACTCGCCGGCTCTTTTCCGATCCTTTACCTCGACGCTTTGCTGTTTCAATGTTGAATGACGGCCAAGAACGAGCTCCGGAAGTTTGTTTTCGAGTGCGTAGTTTTCGGCCAAGGCCGCCACTCCCCCTGATCACTACCGGACGTCCGTGAACGCCCGCTTTTTCGAACTCGCGCGAGTGATTCGTGCCCAATCCGGCCGCTCAGCCTCCAACAACGGCGAGTATTGGAAAGACGCTCCCTGGTTTTCTGCTGATCGGCGAAATATTTAGAGCCTATCTCAGTAGGCCGTTCGCCCTGAGCCGAGTCGAAGGGCCTGTCCTGAGCCTGTCGAAGGACTCAGGACAGGCTTGTCGAACCGTGAACGGAATCCACTTGTTCAGAGGTTCCCTAACGAATTAGCTCAGCGGTGGAGTATCAGCGGAGTCCGCTGGAGCGCTTTGTTGGGCATCCCTCGTTGATGTGGCTTCCCAGCGTGCCTGAATAGTATCCGCAGATAGATCTGCTCCACAGTCCCATTCGACGAAATATCGACCATTGTGAACTCGCTCGAACTCGGCTTTGTCTTTTAACGGTGAGAATGCTTCAGAGCCGAGATATGGCTTTACGTCAAATAAACCGGTTTTTCCATCTTCGGATTTGATGTACAGCACGTAATTATCTTGTGGAATGACTTCTGCAATATTCATTGATCAAGCCCTCGAATCGGGAACGGTTTCTTGCCGTTGACGGCCAATTGCCAGTCAGCAAGCAAATCATCTTGGTGTATTTCAATCCATGCGACGACCAGTTTGTGTTTCCTCGGTGGAAGCTCTCCAGCCAAAACGGCTCCGTCGAGAATCGAGTAAACGGCTACTTGGCCTTGATATTCGGCATGGATGTGCGGCACGTTGTGCTTGTCCGTATCATAGAAAAACATTCGAATGAGGATGCGTAAAACATCGAAATTGTTGGCATGATGATGACCTTTCCGGTTATGCCCAACGCAAAGGTAAGGGGCACGCCGCCAACGGATGTTCAACGAAGCCACCGAACCAGATCAAAAAACCAACCTTCAAAGCAGCCAACAGGCGGCACTTTCCTTTGAGCGCTGCGTTTGGCCAGCCCTGAATAGCGGCTTTGTAGGATGCGGTAAGGAACGAACCGCATCGTTCGCGATTGATGCCTGTCCTGAGCCCAGTCGAAGGGCGGTTCCTATCGTCACCGCATCCTACGGCCATTCTGGACGGAAGGAGTCTCATCACGAAAACCGTTTCCAGACCTCTTCAAAGACCTCTTCTCCCGATACCGGCTTAACAGCACCTGATTTAATCTCTTCCAGCCGCCGTTTGGCCACTTCAGCCCACTTCTTGTCGATTTCAGATTCTGGTGGGTTCAAGCTCTTGAGCACTGAGTCAGCTACCCGCGCGCGTTCCTCCACAGGGAGTGACTCGATTTCTCGCAACAGATCTTCTGTTTTCATGGGCCCTTCTCCCGAAGAGAGTTTCGTGTGATGTCTCAGTTTACTGCCGTATGCGCCTTTGCGCCTGCGGCATGCTCTTCGCCAAACTTTGTATTAGATTCAATTTTTGAGGAATGAAAGAACTTTTTCATCTGCATTCCTTGCTTTGGAGATAGATAAATGAGGTCAGACACAATTATTCTCCGTCCTCGGACGCCCAACTCCTTTGGAAGCTGCGCGTCGCTTGCTGAGCAATGCTATCGTCGCCTAGCGCCCAGCCCATAGCGTGCCGCTGCGCTGGTAGGTGTCGTTGAAATATTGCACATCTTTGCGGCCAACGGATTGAAACACCTTGCTGAAGCTGTGCTCGAATTGCGGGGTAGCGAGCAGGTGGATATGGTTGGCCATCAGACGTAGGCGTGTATCTGCAAGCCCTGTTTGCGGCAAGTGTCCACAAGGGCGTCGCGGAAGCGCGGATAGGGCGGGTTACGCAGCGTAACCCGCCTTCCGAGATTCACCGATGCCTCCCGGCTCAATACGCGCCGTCGTTTCCCGTAGGGAGGTGGACTGTAATAGCAAATAACCAAAGCCTGACTCCTTTCTATTCATTCGCGCGTATATACGTTCCGCAACATTCGACAAATTTTCCTCGATCGCCTCAATTTTCTCTTCGGTGTCGATTCCAAGCGCGTAGATGTAGTCCGCCAACGATTGAATTTGAGTAGCTTTGATTGAGTCGAATGCGAACGTGCTGGGCACCGCGAAGACCACTAAGAACAGTGGCACGTAAGTACAGGCCAAGAAAATATAGCTCTTGGCTTCAGTGGACACTCCAGCATGTGGGATAAGGAATGCGGCTATGACAAGTAACCCAAAACTGAGAAACGCCCACTTCGATGCGGGTCGAAATAACTCACCGATACCGAGCTGAAGGAACGGAAATGGGAACAGGATGTTGCGCATGATTGCATCAGGAATCGCACCGGTAGAACGGAGTGTCAGAACTCGGCGCTCTGTCTCTTGAACCACCGCTAGGGTCAGGCTATATACGGATGTTTGAGGTGCATTCATGTGGAGGCCCAACGTAAATGTAACCGCGGCTGCGTGGCTTTATCGCGCAGCCTCCAGCGACCAAAGGGAGCGAGGTTGAGCGTCATGTTAGGCCAGCTTTCCGGAAAATTCCTTTGTCGGATAACCATACTCGCCATAGTCTGTGTAGCTGCCAACGTAACCCATCAACAGAAACACCAGCTGATAGAAAAGCACCAACACGGTATTTGTCTGATTAAAAAAGTCTTGAATATCCGCATCAGGATCATGCGCTCCATGTGCCATCTTGTTCCGCAACTCGCCGTACGTCTTGATCAACTCACCATCGATCACACCTCGCTGACGCAACTTAGCTAAAACGTCCTTCGCCCTTGGGTTTTTCATGGCTCCAAGCGCTCCCAGCGTGCGTTTCCGGAACGGAGCGTCTAAAGCGCCTGATTCGGTAATTAGTTGGCTTGCGCACCTAATGTTTCTTACCAGATCCTCTGACACGTCATATAGGCCCTTCATTTCTTCCATAAGCAGCTTTTCGACAGAAACTGACAACGTAAGCGCTTGTACGTCTAGAGACGCTTTCCCTGACTCAGCTACTGTGCGCAATAAGACTGACAAGGGGTGATACGGCGCATCTAAATTCTGATTCACGTAAGCAAAATACTTATCGAATAACGACCAAACCGTTTGAGTAACCGAATCGTGACTAATGTGAAGAGGAGGAAATGCGCGTGTCTTTATATGTTCAGGGCCGACGGCACGCAAACGGCAAACCGTGCCAGCAGGCCGTGATACCACCAAAGCTGACCATGATCTCGTATAGGCCAGTACAAAACAAAAGCTTTCAAATATCCTATTGATCTGCACATTAGTGACTTGCGGATCTTCTGATGCTGCCCGGAAGATAGTTTTTCCACTACTGTTGTCCACTTCAAAGGACAGATCCAATGAAGAGAATCTAGCCAACTTCAGCCCAGAACTTAACGAGCGCGTTTTCTCGTTTACGATCGACTCCTCGCGGACTACCGTGTTCAACGGAACCTTTATAATTTCGTCGAAGTAGAAATTAACTGAAGTCCCTTTAATGTTTGGATGACCGGCTTCGGATTGATCTAGTTCTAGTTCCTGAAACCTGGCAGTAATCATTGAACCACAAGGGCCGGAGCTTCGGTCAGGGAGTAGCCTTTTCGCTCTCCAAGCCTCGCCCGATACATCGTGAGCAAGCAAATCATAATAGTGGTCTTCCTCGATAACTTTCCCGGCCTGCCAGTTCAAGCGTTCGAGAGTCTCGTCGAGCGTAAAAGCCTGTTCAAAAAAAACCTTTAACTGGAATTCCCCAGATTCTTGGATGGAGATCGTCCCTGCGCCGATAAGCTGCTTCTTTTTAGAATTGGTTGCACTAGTAGTTCATCACGATGAATGAGATGGATAAAGCCGCTTGAGTTTTTCACGGGCATCGGTCACGGAGAAGCGCCAGTCGATGGTGGCTTGCGTGGCGTTCCGATCCGCTTCCCAGGCGGCGATT
>NZ_JBDIVO010000149.1:0-10750 GCF_039794385.1 Methylocaldum sp.
GGATTCCCGACCTACTCGCGAATGCCCGTACAGTAGGTATAAAAATGCTCTAATCGAACTGCACGGCAGGATGGTCGATACTTTCAGCAGCCGAGAAGCGATCTCCACCCCCGGCCTACCGCCTCAAACGGTTCGCTGAACATGTGCCGTCGGCTGTCCGACGTTCACAATAAAATCACCGAGTATCCAGGTGAAGGATTCTCTTTTCCCGAATTCTTCGACGCGCCGAACGCATAGGTATTACCGTATTTTTATCGACAGGTTTGATGTTTTCCGTTTCGAGGTTGCGATCCGTTCTCTGATTCTGTTTAATTCGATTAACTGGATTTTCAAGGAATAAGATTATGCTGCTTTGGTTATTTCTGACCGCAGCTCTATTGTTAAGCATAGAACGGATAACCTACCTGTGGATTTGGCATCATCCTGATACCTTTAAGGCTGTCTGCAAATATCCCGCAATCGTTCGTTTTGGCGAGCCGATTTCCGCCCTGGAGAAGTTATTTTATATATTCAAGATATTGCAAATAGGGATATTCCTTGCCTGGTGCATGCTGCTAGGGAATACCCTGATTCCACTCCCCACCAGCAGTCTGGTTCCAATGTCATTGGGGATTGGGTTGATTGTTATCGGCCAAGTATTTAATTTCGGCGTCTTTTATCGCCTAGGGCGGTCCGGAGTGTTCTACGGCAACAAGTTCGGTTATGAAATCCAGTGGTGCAACGCCTTCCCATTTTCAGTGCTTAGCCACCCGCAATACGTCGGTACATTATTGTCGATTTGGGGCTTTTTTCTGGTCATGAGATTCCCTCATGACGACTGGATTCTGTTACCTCTTGTGGAGACTTTATATTACGGCGTCGGCGCGTACTATGAGCGTTGATCGATAAGGAAGCTCTGATTATTGCTTCGGCAGTTAAATCAGAATCATCGTTCGAATGCATCTCCGATCTTACCTTGCCCAATCAATGACTTGGGTTAATCGCAATTTGCCGAAAATCGCGCTTTAATTGCCGAAGCGATACTAAACGTAAACGAATGAATGTCACTTTGCTCGTCATTCCGGCATGGATTGCCGGAATCCAGAAACCAGGGATGGCAAGGCTGATACATCCATGTAACCTGGACCCCGGCATTCCCTGCCAGGGTGACGGTATAACTTTTCTTTCTTATCACTTAGTAAGTCCTTCGACAGGCTCAGGACGAACGGAAACGGATTGATTCCGTTCATGGTGAGCCTGTCGAACCATGAGCGGAATCGACTTATTCAGAGTTTCCATAACGGAAGCATCAGCAGTCGTCGCCCCATGCGGATGACGGCGCCCTGTTCCAGCTGAGGGCAGAGCTTGAACCCGTTGGGCGCCAAAACGATGATCGTCGAACCATGCTGAAACCACCCTAGTTCGTCACCTTTACGAAATGGCGCTTTGCATGGAATCACGTTAGGGCCGCGGTACCTGAGGTGCAGCAGAACATCCAGGAAATGAAGCCGTATGCTGGCCACGAGCACGGCGGCAACGGGCACCAAAGCGATTAGGTGGTTGCCGGGGCTCAACCGCGTCCGCAGTACGGCGCGCTCGTTCTTGCAAAAAAGACCCGGTATTCGCCTGAGGGCAACCGGATTGACATTCCAGGTGTCTCCCGAAATGTAGGTAACCTGATCGATCTCGCAGTCATACGGCGCGTGGAACCGGTGGTACATGCCGGAAGTGAGCCGTAAGGTCACGTAATAGCCATTACGGTAATGGCTTGCCAATTCCCTATCACAAACCAGTTCGTTCAGGGCGTACGGGATGCCTTTGGCCTGAAACAGCGTCGTGCCTTCGATATCGCCATGTGCCCCTATGATGGCGTCGCACGGACTGACCAGAACGCCGGGATCATCGTCGACGGGACGGGCGCCTTCCTTAAGTTCGCGGGTGAAGCATTCGTGCATGCTGCGGAACTTCGTTTTCTTGGCGTCGCTCAGGTCGACTTGGGCAAACAGCCGCCACAAGGCAATGGATAGACGACAGACCAGAGGATGCTCGATTTGGCTGAACCAACCCACGAACCGCGTGAGAAATTGGCGCGGAATGCGATTGGTCAGCAAAAAATTGACATCGTCCTGTTGGGTAATTTGCGCGATTAGGGAGCGTAAGGTCATTGTTTGTAGGGCTTTGTACTATCGGTGCTCATCTCCAAAAGCCACAGGACACGCATTATTGTTCCGGCAGTCGCGAGCGATGCCTGTCCTGAGCCCGGTCGAAGGGCGCTTCCCGATGGTCGGCACATCCTACGGACTGCATTTGTCGAAGATCGCTTCTTTGTGCCAAAGCAATAACTACGGAATCATGCGAGTCATCCGGCTGTCATCGTTCAGTCAGGAAATTGCATTAACTCTGTAACACTCGAATCTTATCCTTAATGGATGGATTGGCATCGAATGGTCAGCCGCCTTGAAGTGCTGTGGCAGCAGGGATGCTCGTTGATTCTTTGGGTTTCGGACTTTTTGCTTTGTCTCTTTCTCTCCTGTCCGCACGGCGCTGTTCGTACGCTTCACGCACGGACACACCGTGCTTTTTTTTGCGCTATTCATCGGAGGATCTATGCACGGTTTTCTTAAAGCTCTGGAAATACAACGTTGGGACGATCACCGTTACTATCATCACAGCCGGATAAACCAGTCGCTGCATTTCGTCAGCGCGCTGAGTTTCGTATTGGCTTACGCCTTGGTGTTCACCGATCCGGTCGCCGCGGCGCTGATCGGGTGGCTGTTCGCAATGCTCACCCGTCAAACCGGTCACTTCTTCTTCGAGCCGAAAGGATATGACGTCGTCAATCAGGCGACCCACGAGTACAAGGAACAGGTGAAGGTCGGCTATAACCTAAGGCGGAAGGTGGTCCTCATGGCTATCTGGGCACTCTCTCCGATCGCTCTTTACCTGGACCCAACGCTGTTCGGGCTTTTCGACTCCAACTCCACCGACAGTAGCTTCATGCACCACCTGGGCTTGTTATGGCTCGCGATCGGAATCGGCGGCCTGCTGTTCCGAACCGTGCAACTGTTCTTCCTGAGAGACGTCCAAACCGGGCTGGTTTGGTTGGCCAAAATCCTTACCGATCCGTTTCACGACATCAAGCTGTACTACAAATCCCCTATTTGCCTGCTCCGAGGACAGCTCATCGATCCCATGACATCTGAAAAAGAGGAATCGGAACAGCACGCTTGAGCTCCGCCAGGGTTCCAAATTCATTTTATGAAGGCCGCGACGGAAAGCGGCCAGCCCTTTCAAACCGATACGATCAACAAACTCTGAGCATACGTATCCGGACTCGTTCAGCATTTGTCACCCACAGATGCGTGTAGAACCAGCGAGGAAACGGAAGCTCGCGCTTAATCCTAGCCTTCTCGGTTTTGACGGTACTCGGAACCTACTAACCGGAAACGCTTGGCAAGCATCTCGCGAAGCACCTGTCGTCTTATGGCCTTGTTGGACAATCCCCCCTCGTACCACCACCATCCGTCCTGCCTCATCTTCTCGGCCGCGGTCACGAAGCGCTCCGCCACGGTTTTGAAATCGGATTCGGTGTAATTGAGGCTGAAGATGAGCCGGCCGGTTCCTACCCAGCTCAGGGTCAGATCCTGCGCACGCAGGTAATATTGAAACATCCAGTTGTAGCGGGAGGGCCGGGTATAGAAAACAGTCCAGATGGACGCCAGATTGGCCACCCGTACCGGCAGGTCCTGGTCGCGAAGCCTTTGATTCAACTGCTCGGCCCTGGCATTCCACACGGAATCCAGGTCCCGATAGAGATTCCGGATCTCGGGTTTGTCGAGACAATTCAGGAATTCATTCATCGCCGCCATCACGTAAGGATGGGAATTGAATGTGCCCCTGGCAAAGCAGATATCCGTAGGTCGGTCGTCGCGAAAACGCTTCATCAAGTCCTTGCGACCGCATACGACGCCGACGGGCAGGCCGCCGCCCAAAGTCTTGCCGTAGGTGACCATGTCGGCCTGAACGCCGAAATATTCCTGAGCGCCGCCCGGCACCAGGCGGAAGCCGGTAAACACCTCGTCGAAGATCAGGACGATGCCCCTTTCACTGCACACCGTGCGTAGCCGCTTCAACCAGTCCGTGTAAGCCGCCCGATCGAAACCGGCGGATCGGCTGCTGTCGATCAGGGTTCCATCGCCCGGAGCGCTCGCATTCGGATGCAGCGCCTGCAAAGGATTCACCAGTACGCAGGCGATGTCCCGGCGCTTGCGAAGCACGCGCAGCGTATCGTCGTCCATGTCTTTCAGCGTGTAGGTTTCGTGCGCCGGCACCGGGTTGCCGACCCCGGGCTGCACGTCGCCCCACCAGCCGTGATAGGCACCGCAGAAGCGCACCACATAAGCTCGCCCGGTGTGGTATCGCGCCAGCCGCACCGCCTGCATCACCGCTTCGGTGCCGGACATGTGGAACGACACTTCGTCGAGTCCCGAGATGAGTTTCAGCCGCTCCACGTTGCTGACGATCACCGGATGATAAAGGCCCAGTACAGGTCCCAGCTCGTGCACTCGCTCGCCGGCCCGCTGCAGGCACTCCTTGTAAAAGTCGTAACCGAACACGTTGACGCCGTAAGACCCCGCGAGATCGTAGGAGACGTTGCCGTCCGGGTCGGTGAGGGTGACTCCCGAAGACGATTGAACGAAAGCGCCGGTTTTGAGGTATTCGCGGACCAAGCGCCTGAACTGGAAGGGTACGCGATAGGCGGAGGTGAACTGCAAATCCGAGATGCCGTCCGCCGCCGACTCGTTGAGCTCGAGCGTACGCGGAGACCGCTTGCGCAAGAACTCCGCAAGCCGCATGAATCCGGCGCGCCGTTGTGCGGCGATTTCTTCCGGAGCGCCATCGCAGCGAAAAAAATGTTCCTCGTCGTATTCGTAGAACGGCACCAGTTTGGCGATGCGGCGGGATAGATTGGAATGCCCCGCCAGGGAGGGGTGCTTGGCCCTCGACAGATCCAGTCTCAGTTTCAATTTCGGCAGCGCCGCCGCAGCGACAGCCGCGCCCAGCCAGTAAAGGGCTACGCTTGTATCCATTTCATTCCTCGGCGATGGGACATTACGGCAAGGGCTCGCCAAACCGGTAGGACGCGAAGAGCAACTTCATGTCCACCGGTGGCATGAGAAATCCGAGTTTCATATCGGCCAGAATGATGATCCCCAAAGGTGCCGAGGTTTCTTCGTGAAGGACTCCTCGGGCGTCAACGTGCTCCAAACTGTAACAATCGAATGTTTCAGATTTGTTGCATGGCAACCCCAGATCGCATTCGTCCGTTCTGGAACAAGATCTCGGTGTCAGCTTTGGAGAGCGGGACTCGGCATGCCGCATCCGAACGCGCTTGTGTTTCGGAAACTGTCACATGATCTTCAAACGGTCGTCACAAAACACCGCTACCGTTTCTCCGACACGGGTCCATCAACGGACTCAAGGGCGCGGATGTCGGTGTCAACGAAACATCGTCCGGCGCCGCTCTACGGCCGACCGCCTTGTGGTTTTTTAAGCTGCGGCCTGACACGGTTGACGGCAAGGGGCGCATTCAGGAAAAGCCTTGCGATCGGCGACGCCCGATAGACTTTTACATACTCGGCAACGATTGTTTTTTCAAAACCCGAAATGACTGCGGAAACAAGCAAATCACGCTCAGAACCGACCGGACTGCTCTTTTATCGAAACATCGTCGCTTTGAATGCCGAAAGGCATCAGTCGTTAAGAATCGGCGCCGCCAACGACCATCGTTTCGCGGCAAAGAGCCATTGGGTTCCGCTCCTCGCGGCGGAATTCGCCGAAGCCTGCAAGGACTACCCGATCGGTTTCGCCAAGGCGGGCAATGACGGTTGGGTTCCAGTGGCCGTGCTTGGATTCGAACGGGAGGAAAATCTTTTCATCGACGGACACGGACACTGGACGGCGGATTACGTGCCGGCCTTCGTTCGCCGATACCCTTTCATTCTGGCGGAAAGCGACGTTGATCCCGAACCGCAGCACGTGGTCTGCGTGGACGAAACCTGCGGGTGGTTGAGTGTTGAAGCGGAAGGGGAACCGCTATTCGTCGGCGGAAAGCCTTCTGCTTATCTGCGAGAAACCATGGATTTCCTCCAGGACTACCATCAACAGGCCAAGCGAACCGCGCGGTTCGGTCAAAAACTTGCCGACTGGAATCTGCTGATCGAGACGCAGGCGGCGGCCACCACGTCGGCCGGGCAGAGCTTCGGGCTGTCGGGCTTTTGGATCGTCGATGAAACGGCATTGAATCGGTTGACGATCGAGAAACTGCACGAGCTTCACACGGCGGGCGAACTCGGCTGGGTTTTCCTGCATCTGGCCTCGCTGACCAATTTCCGCAAACTGCTGGTGCGGAAGAATACTGCGGCTGCGTGACTCTCCGCGCATCTAACCCACGCTGCACCGGAAACATGAACGAAACCTTGTTTTCAGCCGTTACTAATTCCAAATCGCTTTCAATCAGGAATCAATTTTTGTAAGAGTGGGTTAGGCGGCGAGGCCGTAACCCACTGAGCGACCTCGGACCTGTCCTGAGCCAAGTCGAAGGGTCGGTGGGTTACGCTTCGCTAACCCACCCTACGATTCATGTTCATTCGAATGCCGAATGCAATAAGAATCCGGCATGACTATGTGTCGCGGCGGGGCATGCCCGCCCCGCCGCTGAACGCACGGATCCTACGAACCGATGATGCCGCCATCGTCCTTGGTGATGACCAGGACGGAGGAACGCGGACGGCTCAGGCCCGGAGTGTTAGGCAAGGGCTGGCCGGCGCTGTTGACGGTGAACTGGCTTTGCGGCCAGTTGCTGTACTGCGTCGGGTTAGACGCGGGCGAATCCTCGCCGGGATGCTGGACGCCGACGAATAGGGTCTTGCCGTCGGGCGTGCTGGTGACGCCGGTGACTTCGCACTTGTGGGGTCCGGTCAGGAAACGGCGCACTTCCTTGGTGTTGGGGTCCGCGCAGGCCATGATGTTGGCACCGATGTTGACCCAATCGCCGCTCGCATCGCCGGCCTGGTCGGTCTGTATCCACAGCCGTCCGAACTGGTCGAACCACAGGCCGTCCGGCGCTCCGAAATCGGCGGAGCCCGCCGGTGCGTCGACAATGTCGCCCTCATAGTACGGACCGGTGCCGGCGGCGCCGTTCACCAGATTGCCGGACTGATAATTCGCCCCCAGAGTCTTGGCGGTGATCGAATCGCCGCAGAGCATGAAGATGTCCCACTCGAAGCCGGTCGCGGTGACGACATTGCCGTCCTCGCGCCAGCGGATGATGTGACCGTAGTCGTTGTCCGGGCGCGGGTTGGCCATATCCACCGGCGGACGTGCGCTGGCGGCCGTCGTCGTGCCGTCGGCCTTGTTGGACGAGGTCGCCGGCGTACTGCCGCCACCGCCGCGGCGGTTGTTGTTGGTCAAGGTGCAATAGATTTCCAGCGGACGCTGGTCGTTGTAGACCGAGTAACCTTTGAACGAAAACTCGGGATCGTAATAAGTGCGCAGCGCGGTCCATTCCGGGCGGTCCATCATGGTGGCGCCGACCGCATCGGCGGCCTGACGGGTCTTGATCAGGATCAGGGCCTGCACTTCCGCGTCGTCCGCGCCGGCAAACTGCGGCAACTCGCGCAGCTTGTAGTATCCGCCCGCGCCATTGGGAATCACGGACGTCGTATCCGGCTCCAGCGCGATCCATTCGCCGCGATAGGTTTCCGCTCCGGCGCCAGGCATGTCGGTGAACCTGGCGACGTAGAGCGTGCCTTTGTCCAGCAGGTTGCGATTGTCGGCGCGTTTGTGGCGATTGAACCGTTTGGCGGCAACGAATTTGTAGATGTATTCGTTGCGTTCGTCGTCGCCCATGTAAAAGGCGACCCGGCTGTTGCCATCCACGGCTACCTGAGCGCTCTCGTGCTTGAATCGGCCCATGGCGGTGCGCTTGACCGGCTTGCTCTCGGGATCGAAAGGATCGATTTCCACCACCCAGCCGAACAAATAGGGCTCCAGCGGGTTGGTGGCTGCATTGAACCGCGGGTCGGCTTCATGCCAGCGATAGCCGAAACCCCCGGCCACGATGCCGTAACGGGCTTGATCGTTGAGAATTGCTGCGCGTTTCGGATCGGCCGCATCGACGCTTTCGCCGCTGTTCCACCCGAAGTAGCCGTTCCAGTTTTCTTCGCAGGTCAAATAGGTGCCCCAGGGGGTGTAACCGTTCGCGCAGTTGTTGAGCGTTCCGTGGCAATGGTAGCCGTCGTTGATGCCGACCTCGACCGAGCCCGCCGGCTGGATGTCGAACTTCTTCGACTGCATCAAGGCATGCCCGGCCGCCGGGCCGGATATTTTCATCCGGGTGTTGCCGGTGATGCGGCGGCCGAAGGGTGAGGTACCGATGACCTGCCATTTTCCGCGGTTCTTGCGCACTTCGACCACCGATATGCCATGGCCGGCCTGGGATTTGCGTACCTTCGCGATGGTGACGCCGGCGCCGCCGGCCAAACCTTCCGCGCCGTGCAGAATTTCTTCGTGAGTGTATTCGTGATTGACGCACAACAGGCCGCGCACCGGACTCCTTCCGTGACCGATGCCGTGCGAGGAAATTGGGAAGTAGTGCATGCCGTCGTTATGCATGCCGAACTGCTTTTCCTGAGCGGCGGCATCCTGGCTGGCGTCTTCGTCCCAAGCCGGCGCGCGCTTCATGATCGGATCTCCCCAGGACGCCAGTACTTCCACCGTATATCCTGCCGGGACCGTTACTTTATCGGCGACCGGCGCCAGGCTGGGCGGTACGCTCTCGAAACCGATCCCGGCGAAGCCGTTGCCGGCGGGCAGCGGCGCGGCTTCCACAGCGCCAATGATGCTCTTCATGTTGACGCCGCCGATG
Organism: Methylocaldum sp.; assembly: GCF_039794385.1. NCBI lineage: Bacteria > Pseudomonadati > Pseudomonadota > Gammaproteobacteria > Methylococcales > Methylococcaceae > Methylocaldum > Methylocaldum sp. The sequence continues at coordinate 8,909 of NZ_JBDIVO010000149.1, forward strand.
GCAGCCAGAACAGACGCGCTGATCGTCGTTTGCATGAAATGCCGACGCCCCAAGTCGGTACGCTCGATCACGTCGCGAATGGATTCGTTGCCCGACGGATTCATGGTCACGTCGTTTTTCGGATGTCGCTCACCTTTCATCGAATACTCCAGAGTTCTTGTTGGAATTGGTCACCACGCAGGAATAAGCCGCGGATATTCCGATGCGGTTGCCGGCACATTCACTGCGGGTCGGGCGTAACTTAGCCGACCATCATGACCGGCTAATGAATGTTTGATGACATGTGGATGTCGGACGCGGGATTTCCGAGGTGCGGTCAGGGGGAAGGCCGAGCGAGTGACAGGATCGGCGATCGTTATGTTGGAATATGCACATGATCGTTCGGCCAAGGCGTCGTAGATCGGGAATCCCGTCGCGGCCCAGCGTCGGCAAAGGATTGCCGACCTACGACACCTTGAGTCGCAAAATGGCAAACTTCTGAGGAATCGCCGTGGAGCATTCGTAGGTCGGCAATCCTTTGCCGACGCACCCGTTGGCCCAACTGCACCGTCGGGAAGGGCGGCTTCGGCGCTCCTGGAAGGATCGGTTCGGTGCTCCCGAACCGATCGTTTGCGATTGGAGACACCGTTTGCGATTGGGAGGGATTCCCGACCTACGCGCGAGTGCCCGTACAGTAGATATGAAAATGCTCTAGCCGATATCCTGAGTAACCGGCGTTTCCGCGTCTTGCGAGGATTTCGCGGTGGAAAAGTACGCGAGGACCACGCCGACCTCGAATAACAGCCAAATCGGCACGGCCATGAGAGTTTGCGAGATGACGTCGGGCGGCGTCAGAACAGCGCCGACGACGAACGCCGCCACGATGGCGTACGGGCGTTTTTCTTTCAGGTCGCGGTAATCGACTGCACCGCTCTTGACCAGGAGCAAGGTCAATATCGGAACCTCGAACACGGCGCCGAAGGCCAGCAAGAGAGACAGCACGAAATCCAGATAATGGGAAATATCGGTCATGACGGCGACTCCCTGCGGGGCGGCAGCGGCCATGAAGCCGAATATCACCGGAAAGACCGCGAAATAGGCGAATGCGATACCGACGTAGAACAAGATCGTACTGGCCAGCAAGAGCGGGATGAACACGCGTCTTTCATGACGATAAAGGCCGGGCGCGACGAAGGCCCAGGCTTGGTAGAGGATGAACGGCACGGCGAGGAACACCGCCACCGCCAAGGTCAGCTTGAAAGGCGTCAGAAACGGCGAGGCCACCTCGATGGCGATCATCTGCGAGCCCGCCGGCAAATGCCGCATCAGCGGTTCGGCCAGACAGGAATAGATGGGGTTGGAAAAATAAACCAATCCAAGAAAAAGCAGCAGCACGGCGAGGACGGATCTGAGCAATCGATTCCTCAGCTCGACCAGATGGCTCATCCAGCCCATTTCGCCAAGACTCTCGGACTCGATGTCAGGCTTCCGGTTCCGCATTTCTACCACCGTTACCGATTGTGGAGGCGTCCGTTTCCGGCTCGGAGCCCGTCCGCTTCGCGCGGGATGACGGCGTCTCTTCCAAGAGAGAGATACGCCTGCCGGCTTTCACCTTCAATGACTGCCTGATCTCTTCGAGTTCCAGTTCGCGATCGATATCCGCCTTGACCGACCCTATGGCGGACTTTGCCTTCCGAACCCACAGTGCCGTCTTGCGGGCCACGCGTGGCAACCGCTCGGGCCCCAGGACCAGCAGGCTGACAGCGCCCACGAGCACCATTTCCCAAAAGCCGATCTCGAACATAACGACGGGCAGTAGAAGAGAGATTAGGCCTTCGGGCTTGCGACGTCGGACGGCGAAGT
>NZ_JBDIVO010000150.1:0-10690 GCF_039794385.1 Methylocaldum sp.
ATTCATCCGGCATCGTTTCTTCCGACATGGGTGATTTTGTCATGTGTGAAAGTGCGCATATTGCGATCTCGACGTATCCGGGTCAATGCACTTGTCCCGCTTCGGGGCTTTCCCGCAGCTCGGCGTACGGGATGGGGTATTCGACTAAGGATCGGGTTTTCCTATGAGCACGGTGGCACTTGCCTGGGGTGCCCACCCCGATTTTCCCTTGATTCTGATTGCCAACCGGGACGAAAGGCATGCACGCGCGACCGCACAGGCGGCATGGTGGTCGGAGGAGCCCTCCTGTCTCGGCGGTCGCGACCTGGCGCGGGGCGGAACCTGGTTCGGCGTGGCCCGCGACGGACGCTTCGCGCTGGTCACGCCGTTTCGCGACGGCGCGCCTTCGGACCCGGACGCGCCGTCGCGCGGCCAGCTGCCGCTGGACTATCTCTCTTCCGGCGAGGAGCCGGTCGTCCACGCCCGCCGCTTCGCTCGCAGCCGGGGCGGACATTCGCCCTTCAATCTGCTGATCGGGTCGCCGCGTCACATGTACTACGCCGCCACCCGCGCCCGCTTGCCGTTGGCGCTGACTCCCGGCATTCACACCTTGTCCGACGGGTTGCTGGACGAACCCTGGCCCAAGTGCGTGCGCCTGGACACGCTGCTGGGTTCTTATCTGAGAACGCACGGCGGCTTCGCGATGCTGCTGGGCGCCTATTCGGATCTGTCCAAGGCCGGCGTTCGGGGCGCCGACGATCCGATCTGCACCGCCAAGCCGGTCGCGCCGGCCGACTTCGCGAAAGCGGGTTTCGCCATGCTGGCGGATCGCGAAACCACAAACGAAGGGCTGCCCGATACCGGCATCGGCCGCGCGGAAGAGGAGCGCCTGTCGGCTTGTTTTGTCGTGGGAGCGGAATCCGGAACCCGCTCCAGCACCGCCTTGGTCATGGCTCGGGACGGCCGGGTTTACTTCGAGGAACGCAGCTTCGATCCGGAAGGCGCCGAATCCGGGCGTGTGGTCGAAGAATGGAGCATCGACCCTCAAGTCTTTTCCGGGAGCGCCGGCGATGACTGAGACTCGTAACGCACACGCCGGCGCCATGCCCGCACGTCGGAAAGCTTCAACGAGGCGGGGTCAGGCGGACCGTACGCCACTGCGATCCGAAACGATGCACGGGTTTTCTCCGCGCCATTCTCATCGGGAGCTCCCCTTGGCTCCGCGCTACAAGGAATTGGGCGAGCCCTATCATGTCCCGGTGTCGGCAACGCCCTTGCCCGAGCCCAGGATGGTCCACTTCAACGGATCTCTGGCCCTGGAACTGGGGCTCGACGTCAGCGAGGCCGATTCTCCGAAACTCTTGGAGATTCTCGCGGGCAACCGGCCGTGGCCGAAATACGAGCCTTCGGCATCGGTCTACGCCGGGCATCAGTTCGGGGCATGGGTTCCTCAGCTCGGGGACGGGCGTGCCCTCATGATCGCGGAGGTTCGGACGCCCGCCGGGGCGCGGATGGAGCTTCAACTCAAGGGTTCCGGGCCGACGCCGTATTCGCGCGGGCTCGACGGGCGCGCGGTGCTGCGTTCCTCGATACGGGAATATCTCTGTTCGGAGGCGATGCACGCCCTCGGCGTACCGACCACCCGCTGCCTGAGCCTGGTGGCGTCGCCGGAGCCGGTGTACCGCGAAACGGTGGAAACCGCGGCCGTGGTCTGCCGGGTGTCCCCCAGTTTCGTCCGCTTCGGACAGTTCGAGTTTTTCTATCACAACGGACAGCGCCAGCACCTTGCGCCTTTGGCCGACCATGTGATCGACGAGCATTTCCCGCATCTGAAAGACCGTTCCGACCGTCATGCCGCCTGGCTCGGCGAGGTGGTCGAGCGCACCGCCCGGCTGATGACGCAGTGGCAGACCTTCGGGTTCTGCCACGGCGTCATGAACACCGACAATTTCTCGGTTCTGGGCTTGACCCTGGATTACGGTCCCTTCGGCTTCATGGACGCGTTCCGGCAATACCATATCTGCAACCATTCCGATTTCGAGGGCCGCTACGCCTATTACGCACAGCCCGAAATCGGCCAGTGGAATTGCTCGAGGCTGCTGCGGGCGACCTTGCCGCTGCTCTCGGACAGCGAGGAGGAGGCCCTGGAAATCGCGACCGGCATTTTCGAGCGCTACGCCCCGGTGTATACCCAGGCGATCATGCGCCGCTGGGCCGACAAGCTGGGCCTTTACGAGGTGCGTGACGGCGATGTCGATCTGGTCAACCGATTCCTGGCCATCCTTCAGCGCGGCAAGAGCGATTTCACGCGGAGCTTCCGTCATCTTTCCAAGGTGCGTACCGACAGCGACGAGCCGGCGGTCGGGGCCCGCGAGGAGATCGTGGACCTGGAAGCCTACGACGCCTGGATCGCCGATTACCGGGCACGATTGCGCGCCGAAGGAAACACCGACGACGAGGCCCGTGCCTGGGACATGAACCGCGTCAACCCCAAGTACGTGCTGCGCAACCACTTGGCCCAGGCCGCCATCGAAAAGGCCGAAGCCGGGGACGATACCGAAGTCGCCAAGCTCGTTCGCCTGCTCGCCCGGCCTTACGACGAGCAGCCGGAGATGGACGCTTACGCCGCCCCGCCTCCGGAAGAACTGCGGCACATCGAAGTCAGCTGCTCGTCATGATTACCTATGCCATCCCACCCGCTCTAGGCGAGGATCCGCTGGACATCCTGCGGCTGGCGGCGTGCGCCGCGCACATCCCGGATTTCGTGGTGCCACCCGAATCCATGGTCAGGCTCGTCGCCCTGGTGGCGGACGGCGCTCTCGACGCGGTGAATCCCGAGGCGGCCTGGCCGGAATTGTCCCAAGGCCTGATGGGCGGGCGTCCGTCGCGGATGCTGGAAGTCCTGCGCGGTTGCGGCGCTCTGGCTCGATTGCTGCCGGAACTGAACGCGCTGTTCGGAATTCCGCAGAGCGCGGACGATCCGCCGGAAGTCGACGTGGGCGAACACCAGCTGCTTCTGATCGACGAAACCGCGCGGATAGACGCCCCGCTCGCCACGCGCTGGGCGGCGCTGCTGCACAAGGTGGGGAAAGCGGCGTCGCCGCGCGAATTCTGGCCCGCCCACTACCGTCACGAAGCACGCGGCGAACCCCTGGTCGAAGCGGTTTGCGAACGCTTCAAGGTTCCCGCCGAATGCCGCGACCTGGCGCTCTTGGTGCTGCGCGAATGCGATCGAGTCCACCGTGCGGTAGACATGCGGGCCGCGGCGATCGCCGCCATGCTGGAACGGGCGGAAGCGGTCCATTACCCCGAGCGTTTCGAGCAGTTGTTGGCGGTATGCGCCTGCGACTATCGAGCCTATCCGGGGCGGGCCGGTGCGGAGTATCCCAAGGCCGAGCTGCTTCGGCTAGCTTTTAAGGCTTTCGCCGGACAGATGGCGCCCGCCTCCGAGCCGACCGAAACCGACCCGGAAGTTTCGGCGCAGGCGTTCGAAAAGCGAGCTCGGGCCATTGCCGAAGCATTGCGCAGCGAACGCTGGGCCGACGCGTAATTCCATTCGGCATTCGAGTGAATATTACGTAGGGTGGGTTAGCGAAGCGTAACCCACCGATTCGAGGCCGCTCGGTGGGTTACGGCCTCGCGGCCTAACCCACCCTACAAAAATTAATTCCTTATTGAAAGCAATTTGGAATAACACGGGTTTTCCAGTCCAGACTTCATCACCAACCTTCTCTTGAGGAGCAAGCCCATGAAATGGAGCGATACCTTCGACATCGCCATCGCGCTGGCCGAGAGCCATCCCGACGTCGATCCCAAGTATGTGCGGTTCACCGATCTGCTCGACTGGATCATGCGCCTGGACGGCTTCGACGACAGCGCCGAGAAATGCAACGAGAAAGTGCTCGAAGCCGTGCAGATGGCCTGGATAGACGAGGTGAGCTAACCCCGCAGAAAGGATTGCAGCACGCGATCCGCCCTGCCAATCGGGTTTGGTCGTTTTTTGTTGGATATGTGCCGTTTTCGTATTCGCATGGAAGTAGGTCATGACCAAATTTACGACATATCGTATTAGATACGAATTGACGTAAAAAACGGCCTCGGCTGGGTCGAGCCGAGAACCCGCCGCTTTTCCTCTTTGTTCAATAATTTGATGCTAAAACAAAGCCTTGGAGCGTTGTTCCCGTTTCTCTCACGACCTGGCATCGCTTTTGAGACAGAGAAGTCACGCGACAGGAATTATTCCCCTGCGTTATTTCACTTCCACTCGAAAGGAGATTACGGTCATGAAACACATTGCTGGTTTGACTCTGGCTCTCGGACTTGTCTCGATCACTTCAACCGCGGCGGCTGGCGGACTGCCGGTCAATAGTTCGCCGGGGAGTTCCAGCTACTCTGCGAATATCGATAGTTCCAGCGATCCGGCTTCCGGAATGGTCTTTGAATTGCAGGCCGGTGAGTTCCACGTTTACTTCAGCAATTGCACACTCGGTTCGGAGACCGAGGTGACGGAGCATAAAGTTGTAAGTCAGAAAGGCCGGGAGGATATTGTGCAAAAGATTCCCGGTCGATTGAAAATGAATAGCGTGGTGTGCATGAAAGCTCTGGATTCCGGTGCCGACCTTTGGGCTTGGCGACAGATGATCATTGAAGGGAAGTTGAGGGAAGCGCGCAAGAGTGGGTCACTGATTGCTTACGACTACACCATGGCGCCCATAGCAACGTGGTCGTTTTTCAATGGATGGCCTTCTTCGGTCAGCCTCGGCAATAAGGATCACAAACTGGTCGAGATCGTGGTATTGGCTGTGGATGGCATCCGGCGTGACCGGTAGGTCCTCGGGATGTGCCGAATACCACAGCTCCGCTCTCTTGAATATACAAACGATAACCGGGATTTAGTGGGGTGGGTTAGGCGCACTCCGGTATGCGCTGATGGTCGATCACCGTACTTCGAGTGCGCCGTAACCCACCGATGTTCGGTAGCCTTGTGTTGGTGGGTTACCGTGCGCGCCAAAGTTAGAGCGTTTTCATCCCGCTCGTACGGCAAAACAGGCTTGGCGGAAGTCGCTGGCGCCTTCGGCCAGGGTAGATCGACTCAAGCATTCGTAGGTCGGCAATCCCTTGCCGACGAACCCGTTGGCCCAACCGCACCTTGTGTGAGGGTGTACCTAACTCACCCTACCATGGACATGCGCGTTCCGGGCCAGTAGATCGGGAATCCGTTCCCGACGAGTTCTGCGTCGGCAAGGGATTGCCGACCTACTTTAGGGTGCCGCTCGTAGTCAGCGGCTTTAGATCGGTTCGCCGTTCTCGTCGAACGCCATCCCGTTCAATTCGCCGTCGGCGTCGACGATTTCGACCGACTTGAGGGCGCCGTTGGCGTGGTAGGCATAGCGGTGTTCCATTTCCACTTCCCCGTAGACCAGCTTTTGCAGGCCGACCAGCCGGCCCTCATCGTCGAAATATCCCCGGAAATAGGTGTTGCGGTTTTCCAGTTGGGCGGGTTCCAGTTCGGTCATCAGCTTGAGCGGCAGTTTCACGCCGGTGTAGGTGAGGAAATAGCGGCAACGACCTTCGATCGCATCGGTCATGGTGTGTTGGTTTCCTTGGAAATGAAAAGATGGAACACGAGCTAATAGACGCTCAAACACGATAGCCTTCTTCCCGCAATACCCTCTGCACGGCCGGTCGGGCCAGCATGCGCCGATAATGCGTCCGGCAGTTTTCCGGCAGTTCGAGCTTGAGCTTGTCGCCCCAGAATTCCACGTAGAACAGCGCCGCATCGGCGATGGAAAACCGCCCCGCCACGTATTCCCGCCCGCTCAGCAGCGTATCCAGCACCGCGTAACCCTTGGCGACGATCTCTATGCCACGCCGTTTGACCGCGTCTTGGTCGGCTTCGTTGGACGTGAATTGATCGGTGGTAAATATGCGCGCGAAACCCTGCATGTGGATCGTGCCCACGGCATAGGCCATGGCCTCGATCACCCGCGCTTCGCCGTCCGGATCGTCCGGCAGCAGTTTCGCCTTGGGGTAGGCGCGGGCCAGCCACCAGGCGATGGCCTGAAACTCGGTCAGCGCCGAGCCGTCATCGCGTACCAGGGTGGGAATCGTGCCTTTCGGATTCAGGGCCAGATAATCGGGCCGGTTCTGATCGCCCGCCAGGAGATTGACCAGATACGCCTCGAAAGGCAGGTCCAATTCTTCCAACAAAATGTGTATGCCGGTCGAGCACGAACCGGGCGTCATATAGAGTTTCATGATCCTATGGTGATGATTAAGGGTTCGAGTCCGGCAACCGTCGCTTCGATGACATCGCCCTTGACCACGGGAGCGGTCCCGGCCGGCGTGCCGGTAAAGATCAGGTCACCGGGACAGATTTCCACCATTGTGGACAGATAGCTGATGATTTCGGGTATCTTCCAGATCATGTCCGACACGTCGGCGCTCTGCCGGACCTCCCCGTTGACCTTGAGCTCGATCTTGCCCTGGGCGATCACCCCCGTATAGAACTCCGGCGTAATGGCGGAACAGGGCGCCGATTGATCGAATCCCTTGGCCATATCCCAGGGCAGTCCCTTTTCGCGCGCGGTCTTTTGCACATCCCTCAGTGTCATGTCCAGGCCCACCGCGTAGCCGAAGATGTAATCATTGGCAATCTCGATGGGGATTTGCCTGCCTCCGAGCTGCATGGCGACGACCAGTTCCACTTCCGGTTGCAGATTCTCGGTTCTGGGAGGATAGGGGAGGACCGAGTTGTTGGGCAGGATGGCATCGGTTGGTTTCATGAAGAAGAACGGCGGCTCGCGCTCCGGGTCGGCGCCCATTTCCCGCGCATGCTCCGGATAATTGCGTCCGACGCAGAAGATGCGCCGCACCGGAAACGGATTGCACGACATGGCTGGAAGCGTAACGATCTGAGGAGGGGCAAAAGCGTATTTCATGGTTTTAAACCTCTTCGAATAACGGATAGGCTGGCGGCTTCTTTGACGCCGTGTATCGGCAAACCGGCGATTGTTCGTGCGGCAAAGAGACCGTATCGGGTTGCAAAATAACCATACTTTTTGTGGTAGAATTTGGCCCCGAAGTGCCTCGCGCGCACTTAGAGAAGTTATTGTTTTTATTAACCAAAAATAATCCAAGATCAGGAGGTAACATGGTGCGTGAATTCTCGTATCGGGGAGAAACCTTCAGGGCCACGGTACACGGACGCCCCGGCATCGAAGAGCTTTTCCTCATCCACATGATCGACGGTGAAGAAGGCCCGGAGATTTCTCTGGACCGGTTCGAAGACCCCAATAATGATCCGGCTCAAAGCCTGGAAAGTAAGCTCGCGGATCTGGCTGACCAGCTCATGCAGGAGCATGGGCTGGCGCCGATGGACCCGGACGCGGGATTCGCCTGGGCGGAGCCCAAGACCGGAGTGAAGGTGCATAGCGGGGTTCAACACCACGCCATGGAAGCCTAGGCCGGTCGACAAATCTGCGCGCAGCGGCACGGATCGCTAGCGTGCCGCTGCGCGCAGCAAGTTCAAGCAATCCAGATTGGCGACCATGTCCAGGGCGGTGAAATCGTCCAGGGTCTTGATGCCGGTATCGGCGCCGGCCGCCAGCAAGCGAGCGACGACCGCTGTTTTGCCGGTGGATGCGGCGTACATAAGACAAGTCGCACCGTTCTCGTTCTGATGGTCTACGGCGATGCCCCGCTCGATCAAGCGACCTATGACGCCGAGGTTTTCCCCGTAACAGGCCAGCCAGAGGGCATTGTTGCCGTCGCTGTTGAGGGGTTCCAGCGAGGCGCCGGCTTCGAGCAGCGCCTCCACGATGGCTTCGTCGCCGAGCCGGCAGGCGTGCATCAGGGGCGTCATCCGGTTGTCGCGGGTTGCCTCGATGTCGTCGGGCGGGAAACCCTGTTCGCTCAGCCAGTCGCGAAGGGCAGGGCTCAAGTCCGCGGAACCCGGCGCGGGCACGGTGGCGCGCCAGGCCTCGTAGCCGTCGATCAGATCGTAGATCGTCTTGAAGCCGAAGTCCCGGAACATTTGCGCATAGGTCTGGCTGGCATTGCCGTGATAGCAGTAGATCAGCACCGGCTGCGATTTGGGCGTCCGCATGAGCACCTGCTCCAGATTGGCACCCGACAGATGCCGAGCGGCTCCTATGCGTCCCGCCGCGAACGAATCCGCGTCTCGCACATCGAAAATCAACAGCTCCGGCTGTTCCAGCAAAGCTTGGGTTTCGGCGACGTTCAGCCGTCGCCACGCGGTTTCCGCGGTCATAACGTCTCCTCGATATTCAAAGTACTTGCCCGGTTCGTTCATTCCTCGTCCGGAGTCGCCATCCAGCTATAGCCGCCTTGGTCCCAAAGCTGGGCCAGCAGCCGATCGGTGTCGTAGTTCGGGTACTGCGCCTTCACTGTGGCGAATTCCGTGAGAAACGCCGCGACATCGTCCCCCTCGATGTAAGTCGATGCCCGGTCTTCCTTTGAGCGGAGTATGTAGGTGGCGCCGTTTCCGCTGGACAAGAGCGCATACTGTTCGCCTTCCGCCACGACGATTACAGGTTCCTGTGTGTCAGGCATCGCTTGATTCTCCTTCCGCAGTCGTACCATCAGTGATCTTGCTCATGTATCTATCCACCGTAATGCTCAATGAACTGTTCTCGGGATTCGTAAAAAGTTGTACTGTCATGCGCGGATCAGTCCGGATCGCGCCCCGCATAGGGCGGCAGGGTGAGTATCCGCGTGTCGGTCAGCGGGAAACCCACCGTGAAGTGGTACAGGGACTGAAAGGCCCGGCCGGAAAGTCCGAGGAGGTCGTGAAAGACATCGTCGAAATAGCAGCCGATGCCGGTCCCGCGGATGCCGACGGCTTCCGCCTCCAGATAGAGCACCTGGCCCAATAGCCCCGCCTCCCAGAATAATTCCCGATAGCGCCACGGCTGCGCGGCGACGATCGGCTCGAATTCCGTCAGCATCCCCAAGGCGAAAGCGCAGTCAGAGCCGATCGCCTGGTGGCAATGGAGGGCTCTGGACAGCTTGCCGCAGTCGGCCTCCGCGATCCTGAACAAGGGCAGATGTTCCGGGCAACCCGCCGGCTTGGTCCAGGAGAAATCGCTACGGAAGGCGGCTCTCAGTTCGGGTTCGATCGCGGTCCGGCGCGGAAGGGCATAGAGTCCCGGCTCCAGCCCCTCGACGCGATGCACGAAGAACACCGGGTGCACGCGCGGGGTGAGGTTCCACACGTCCCAGGGCGTAATCCGGCGGGGCAGCAGGGCATCCAGCAGATGGTAAAAGCCCGCAGTGCTCAGTACTTCTCGCCGGTCGAAATGTTGCGCGCTGCGCCTTTGCCGGATGAGCGCGGCAGCCGGCTCCGGGCAATCGGTCCGCCTCGGCGGGTAGGTTTCGATCACGCCGGGTTCGGGCGGAGTGGCGAGCGCTCGGGTTGCTTCCGCGACCTCTTCGATTATCGGCCAGCGGTACATGGGATGGGGATCGAGCACGTTGGCTTGACCGCTCCACGCGCTTCCGGGCGGAACCAGTTCCGAGGGATCGAACTTCCCGGAATTCGCGTCCTCGGGATCGGCGATCACTTCCAGCAGCAGCTCCGCTTCCTCCCGCTCGGCTCCGGAAAAGTCCTCGTTCCGATCGAGCCCGAGACCGGCGGCCAATTCGGCAAAGCCGATACCGCTCACCCAACTAAGGCGCCAGCCCAGGGTTGCTGCTGCGTAGCGCAATGCGCCGATGGCATGGCCGGTATCCAGTTGGCAATAGCGGAAGGCCCGTTCGCCGTATTTCCAGGCTTCCCTCCAGTGGATCGAACTCAAGGCGACGAACAGTCGCGGGGCCGTGGAGGGCTCGGCAAACCGGCAGCGCTGCTCCAGTACATGATCGCGGCTGACATAGTGGTACACGCCGTCGGGAACCTCGGGAACCGATAGGCAGACGACATAGCCCTCGGTAGGATGCAGATTGCCGCTAGACGGATTGCAGCGCAGGGCCCAGCGATCCGGGCCGTACTCTTTCCAGGCCGAGAGTCCCAGGGACAATTCCAGCAAAATACCGACGGTTTCGAGCGAAAGCGCTTGCGGCGTCACGGTTTCGGGCAGCGACAAAGCGCCGAAGGGCGTCGCCAGCCGATCCGCGGCCAAGGGCAGCCGGATCGTGGGGGCGCCCTCGAAACGGCGGAACGGGTCGGGCTGGCTGTCCCAATCGAGCGTTTCCGGCCCCGCGGCATAACGCTCCAGCCGATGCTTGGTCCGCTCGTGATAGGCCAGTACCCGCGCCAGAGCGTCCGATACGGTATTCATGGTTGCGCCCCCGGTAGCTTCATGGCGTCGGCAAAGGATTGCCGACCTACCCGGCGTTCCTCGGTGGTGGGTTGGTAGGTCGGGAATCCTTTCCCGACGCACGCCCTAAAGTCGGCAAAGGATTGCCGACCTACTCGGCGTTCCTCGGTGGCGGATTCGTAGGTCGGGAATCCTTTCCCGACGCAGGCCTTATCAGAATTCATCAGACTGAATGCTTCCCGGCCGGCGTCGGACAGTGTTCGGCGCGCCGGCACTGTTCGAGGTTCGAACCGTCGCTTATCGCCGGAGCCAGACCGATCCAGTCGTGGACGCGCTGCGTGTCGAAACCCGCTTCCCGGCGCTCGCCCACTTGCATCAAAGGCCGTCTTATCAGCAGGGGATCTTCGAGCATGAGAGCCAGCGCTTCCTGT
>NZ_JBDIVO010000151.1:0-10391 GCF_039794385.1 Methylocaldum sp.
CGGAGCCAGACCGATCCAGTCGTGGACGCGCTGCGTGTCGAAACCCGCTTCCCGGCGCTCGCCCACTTGCATCAAAGGCCGTCTTATCAGCAGGGGATCTTCGAGCATGAGAGCCAGCGCTTCCTGTTCACCGAGCGCTTCCGGCACCACCTCTCCGGATTTCACTCTGGGCGCCGCCCGGTTGAACCATTCGGACACCGGCTTATCGCCAAAGAACGCGCGCAGATCTTCGGCGGTCCAGCGGGTTTCGAGAAGATTGCGAACGATGAGCTCGTGTCCGGCTTCCAATAACAGGTGCTTCTGCCGGGCGTTGTTGGCGCAGCCGGGTTTTTCGTAAAAAAGAATGGTTGCCATGGATTCGATCCGCTTTGTAGGAGAATTCATAGGATGCGCTGAGGTACGAAGCGCCCTTGGACTAGGCTCAGGACAGGCATCACTCGCGAACGATGCGCTTCACTGCGTTCAGCACATCCTACGCCTCTGCTCGGGCTAGCCGACGAACACGGGCGTAATCCCGTCGGTATCGATCAGCACCTCCTCGCCCTCGATCTTCAGGGGATATTCGGCGAGCGTGCAGGGCTTGCCCTTGACACAGGCCCCGGTAGCGCCTTCGAATGCCCAATCGTGGTGCGCGCAGGTCAGGGTTTTGCCATCGAATCGGGCATCGGCCAGCGGCTCCTTGAAATGCGGACACAGCCCCTGAAACGCACGGGGCTGGTCGCCTTGTGGCCAAACCACCAGCATCAGGGTGCGGTTGACCGCCACCACTTCGTATTTTCCCTCCCGGAGTTCGTTCAAGTCGCAGGCTTTCGTAAACATGTTGAAAATCCTCACACGGTAAATGATTTGGACAGAAATCCGGCGGTACCGGACAGGGTGAGACTGGTGGTATCGAACGGAAAGTCGCGGACGTATTCGCTGTTTTCCGGCGGTTTGTGCTTGAAGATCAGCGCCGCCGCGCAGCGTTCGAGCGTTTCGGCATCCATCGGGGCGAAGTTGAAGCAGAGTTCTTCGCCGGTGTCGATGTGGGATTCCCAATCGGCCTGTTTGACGTGATCCTCAAGGCAGTCGCGAACGTTTTCCGAGGCGCCGATATAGATGAGCTTCTGCGGCGAGCAGGTCTGTTTCTTGCCGCTGTAGATGCAGGTGTAAACGCAATAGACCCCGGATTTAGCGGGTATCCCTCTCTTTTTCTTTTCTCTCCAATAGCCTTCGAACGCGATCGAAAAATTGCCCATGATTTCCGTCCTCTCGAAGTCAAGTGCCGGTTGGCGGAACCCAGCCCGGCGATTGCGCGTGTTCGTCCGCGATTCCGAGCAAGGCGGCGGTCTGCCGCTCGATGTGCCGTACCACCTCGGTGTCCAGGCTTTTCAGCCAGCGCGCGGGGATGGCTGAGACTCCGTAAGCCGCCCCGGCCAGCATGCCGGCGAGCGCGCCGGTGGTGTCGGCGTCATCGCCTTGATTGACGACGCCCACGACGCAGCCGGCGAAGGAGTCCGTGCCGAGGAAAAAATGCAGCACGGTTTGTACGGTGTCGACGATGTAGCCGCTGGCGCGTCCGGGATAGGGATCGAAGCAGAATTCCGGATGGGTCTCGACCAGCGCCGCGACGAGCGGACGGCATTCTTCCGGCGAGCCGCCGCAAACCAGGCGCTGCACCATGCGGCCCAGAGTCAGCGTGGCCGCGTCCGAAAGCGGATGGTGGTGGGTGAAATGGCACTGCTCCAGCGTCCACAGGGAGAAGGCGTCCGCATCGCCCAAGGTGGCGAGGGCCACCGGCAGGTTGCGCATGCAGGCGCCGTTGCCGGCGTCGCCGGGGTTCGGAGGTCCGGAAAGGCTTCCGTCCAGCAGATAGCGGCGAATGCCGCGGCGGCAAGTGTTGCCCACGTCCGGCGGTTTTCGCTTGAGCCACGCGGCGAAGGCTTCCGCCACGGCCTTGAGGTCCCAGCCGCCGCTTTCGATGATCGCCCCGCCCAGTGCCAGGGACATTTCGGTATCGTCGGTCACCTGTCCGGCTTTGAGTTTGAGCCAGCCGCCGCCGACGATCTTGTCGTGGACGCCGTATTGATGCCGGATTTCCCGCGGCGTCATGAACTCCACGGTGGCGCCCAGAGCGTCGCCGACGGCGAGTCCCAAATAAGCACCGAGGGCGCGGTCATGGAGTAGTTGCGTGTCCATCAGTAGTAGGAGGCCTTGACCCGATACTCGCCGCCGATGACCAGGTATTCCCATTCGCCTTTGAGCGGATGGCGCGGCAAAAGGTTATTGAAGAAGAAGATTTTCACCACGGGCACCTGTACCTCCAGGATGAAGTCGCCGAACTCGCAGGCGGTCTCCCGGTTTGCCGTGAACGACACCAGGTTGTTGAGCCGCACATTGAGCCAGCGGCCCTCGCGGGGACCGATCTGACGCTGTTCGTCGAAGTGATTCTCGCCCCGGTACAGGGTGACATGGCGTCGACCCCACAAGCCGAAACGGGCGATGGCCCATTGGCAGAATTCATACATCAGGTCGAGCTGGAGATTGATGCTGTTGTTGTGGAAACGGCTCGACATCTTTTCCTCGATATAGGCGATCCAGGCCGGAGAGGTGAAGCGCGTCAAGGGCTCCTTGTGGAAGGTCGGAAACAGGCCGAAGCGGCTTTCCACCCAGCCCTTGAGAACCGCGCCCTGGGGATTGTTGGAATCGAACCCCCAGCCGCTCAAGAGCTTCAGATAGCTGGAACGGAAGCGGCGCGGACCGGTACCGTCCTGCCCGGCCGGCGGTTCGCCGTTGAGGCCGAACAGGACGTACATGTATTCCTGAAAGATCTCCGCCGCCGTTTGAGCGTCCTCGGCTTCCCTGAGCCGATCGAACAATCCGTAATTCGCTTCCCGCACGCCGCTGATATGCAGCGGCAGCGGGTGCTCGTTGAATGCCGTGCTGGCCAAGAGCCCGGTCGGGACGCCTACCAGATTGGTGCTGTGACCGATGCGGGCGATGTCTTGCGCCATGCAAGGGCGAATCCCATTCCGTCTAAACGGGCCGATTCTCGGGGATCTTTATCGGACCCATGATCTTCAGGCCTTCCTCGAAGGTGATTTCCGGAAACTTCTCGGTGAACTCGGCGGCGGCGTCGGCGATGATCTGCAGCTTGCCGGCGGTGTCGAGCTTTTTCAGATCGCCGCGATCGATGTTGAACAAGTCGCGGAGTTCGTTGTACACGGTCGCTTCCTCCAGCGGCAGCACCCAGAAGGTGGTCCCGCCGTAAGCGATCTGATAGCGGCTCGAGATATCCAGGTTGCCGGCGAAGAAGAAATATTTTCCGGTGGGCGACAGCTTGTCCCCCACGACCTCGCACAACAGCTTGAGGTGCTCCAGGGACAGCGCCACGCCCGCCAGAAACGGGATGGTCGGCTCGCCGGCCTTGGCGACGATCATGACCTGATCGAAGCGGATCTCAGGGGGCCGCGCCTCATCGCTGAATTGTTGCGCGAACTTCAAGGCGATCTCGCCCCGGAAACCGAAATATCCCGGTTTGGTCTCTCCCTTGAAAACCGGAGAGATGAGACGCTTTTCGGCGTCCAGGCTGGCGAGAGGTGTTTCGGTGATAGTGGTCATAACACTCCTTCAGGGTTGGTTGCGAAGAAAATCTGCGGTTTTGAAAAAAGAAGCGGCGAGTTGGGCTCGCAGATCGGCGTTGGAAACTTGCTCCTCCAGCGCCCGGTTCATGCAAGCCATCCAGGCATCCCGCGCGGCGGTGTCGATGGGGAAGGGCAGATGCTTCTGCCGAAGCCGTGGCGGTCCATGGCGCTCGGCATACAGCGGCGGGCCGCCGAGCCAGCCGGACAGAAACAGGAACAGCTTCTCCTTGGCCGGAGCGAGATCCGGAGGATGCATCGCCCGAATGGCCCGCGCTTCGGGCAGCTCGTCCATCAACTGGTAGAAACGCTCGACCAAGCGGCGTACGGCTTGCTCACCCCCGATCTGGCGGTAGTGAGGATTGTCGACCGACGCCGGAAGCGTGACCGCCGTGGCGAGTGGAAGCGTGGGCGACCGTTTCACACCACTTGAACCGGTATGCTCAGTTTCACCTTGCGTCCCAACTGCGCATCGACCTTTTGCCGGGTCTTTTCGATGGTCAGGGGTTTCGGCAGGATGGAATTCACGCCGTTCTTGAGACATTCCTTGGCCAGGGGATCGGTTGCGGAGTCCGCGACCAGGATGATCTTGAGGTCGGCAATCTTCGACCGGATATCCGCCAGGACTTCGATGCCTTTTTCCTGCACGATGCCTATCCCTAAAAGCAGCACGTCCGGTTTCCAGTCCTTCGCCTTGGCATAGGCGGCGTCCAGGCTGGACAACTCGTGCGTTTCGATTTCGTCGTGAAGCATGAACTGTAGGGCGGCGCTGGTGATTTCGTCGCTGTCGACGACGAACACCCGTCTGTTGTCCACGGCCCTTTCTGTGTCTACACCGATCTGCATGGGCTACTCCTCGAGTGTATTGAAGCGATCGCGCAAGCGGCGGGAAATATTCTCGGACTGCCATAAGGCATAGGAGACGACCCGCGCACGCTCACGAGTGACGCCTAACCTTTAGCAATCTTCGTTCCATTAGCTCGGCGGGAGCTGACGGCGGCCGAAGTGCCTGATTTTCCGTTTATCGGGCGATCGACCCTCGATTCGGAGCAGTCCGGATCGTTTGTATCGTTCCTTACAAACCGTATGGTTTTGTCCGGTTAGTAACACCTGATCGCTGCTCGAAAAGCTACAAAAACGGCGAGGAATGGGAAATTTTCAGCTGAAGAAACAAGGGCTTAAGTGTTGTGTTTTGCGTGTGGCACAGTCGTTGCTCGGTAGCTGTCGACCAGTACTCGTCCATTCACCGAAAGAAACGGTGAGCGGCAGAAGAAAAAAAAGAAAAGCTCGCCGTGTTTGAGCCAGACATTTTTTCTTTCGGCGGATTTGCTGGCCACAGAGGTTTTATCGATCAACGTGTTTATTGACTGGAGATTGATCATGTCAGATTTGAGACAAATCGCTTTTTACGGGAAAGGCGGCATCGGCAAATCCACCACTTCCCAAAACACCCTGGCGGCTCTGGCCGAAATGGGTCAGCGCATCCTGATCGTCGGCTGCGACCCGAAAGCCGACTCCACCCGTCTGATCCTTCACGCAAAGGCGCAGGATACCATCCTCAGCCTCGCGGCCGCTGCCGGCAGCGTAGAAGACCTCGAGCTCGAGGACGTAATGAAAGTCGGCTATCGCGACATCCGTTGCGTTGAATCGGGTGGTCCGGAGCCGGGCGTCGGCTGCGCAGGTCGCGGCGTTATCACCTCCATCAACTTCCTGGAGGAAGAAGGCGCCTACGAGGACATCGACTACGTCTCCTATGACGTACTCGGCGACGTCGTGTGCGGCGGTTTCGCGATGCCCATCCGCGAAAACAAGGCGCAGGAAATCTACATCGTCATGTCCGGCGAAATGATGGCCATGTACGCGGCCAACAACATTTCCAAGGGCATTCTGAAATACGCCAACTCGGGCGGCGTACGTTTGGGCGGCTTGGTCTGCAACGAACGTCAGACCGATAAGGAGCTGGAATTGGCAGAAGCTTTGGCCGGTAAGCTCGGCACCAAGCTGATCCACTTCGTGCCGCGCGACAACATCGTGCAGCACGCGGAACTCCGCCGCATGACCGTCATGGAATATGCTCCGGATTCGAAGCAGGCCAACGAGTACCGTCAGTTGGCTCAGAAGATCCACAACAATTCCGGCAACGGCATCATCCCGACCCCGATCACCATGGACGAGCTCGAGGATCTCTTGATGGCCCACGGCATCATGAAGCAGATCGACGAGTCGCAGGTCGGCAAGACCGCGGCGGAAATCGCGGCGTAAGAAGTTGGTTGGGGAGCGGGACCTCACGGCAAACGATCCGCCCGGCCCGCTCCTCTCCTTCAAGCGTCATCCATCCAACAACTGAATCTGGAGAGCAACATGAGCCTCACAGTTGAGCAAACCAAACAGAGAAACAAGGAACTCATTAGCGAGGTCCTGTCGGTCTACCCGGAGAAGACCGCGAAAAGGCGTGCCAAGCACCTCGGCACATTTGAGGAAGGCAAGCCCGACTGCGGGGTGAAATCCAATGTCAAGTCGATCCCCGGGGTCATGACCATCCGCGGCTGCGCTTACGCCGGCTCCAAGGGTGTGGTCTGGGGTCCCATCAAGGACATGATCCACATCAGCCACGGTCCGGTCGGTTGCGGCCAGTACTCCTGGGCATCGCGCCGCAATTACTACATCGGCACCACCGGCATCGACACCTTCGTCACGATGCAGTTCACCTCCGACTTCCAGGAGAAGGACATCGTCTTCGGCGGCGACAAGAAGCTGGAGAAAATCATCGACGAGATCCAGGATCTGTTCCCGCTGAACCACGGCATCACCGTGCAGTCGGAGTGCCCGATCGGTCTCATCGGCGACGACATCGAAGCGGTCTCCAAGAAAAAATCCAAGGAATACGACGGCAAGACCATAGTGCCGGTGCGCTGCGAAGGTTTCCGCGGCGTTTCGCAGTCCTTGGGCCACCACATCGCAAACGACTCGATCCGCGACTGGGTATTCGACAAGTCGGGCGACAAGCATCCCGAGTTCAAGACCACGCCTTACGACGTATCCATCATCGGCGACTACAACATCGGCGGTGATGCCTGGGCGTCCCGCATCCTGCTCGAGGAAATGGGTCTCCGCGTGATCGCCCAATGGTCCGGCGACGGTTCTTTGGCCGAATTGGAGAACACTCCGAAGGCCAAGCTGAACGTGCTCCACTGCTACCGCTCGATGAACTACATCTCGCGTCACATGGAAGAGAAGTACGGGATTCCGTGGGTGGAATACAACTTCTTCGGCCCGACCAAGATCGAGGAGTCGTTGCGCAATATCGCCAGCCACTTCGACGACAAGATCAAGGAAGGTGCCGAGCGCGTCATCGCGAAGTACCGTCCGCTGATGGATGCGGTGATCGCCAAATACCGTCCGCGTCTGGAAGGCAAGAAAGTCATGCTGTTCGTCGGCGGCCTGCGCCCGCGTCACGTGATCGGCGCTTACGAGGATCTCGGCATGGAAATCGTCGGTACCGGCTACGAGTTCGGCCACAACGACGACTACCAGCGTACCACTCACTACGTCAAGGACGGCACCCTGATCTACGACGACGTGACTGGCTTTGAGTTCGAGAAGTTCGTCGAAGCGATCCAGCCCGACCTGGTCGGTTCGGGTATCAAGGAAAAGTACGTCTTCCAGAAGATGGGCGTGCCGTTCCGTCAGATGCACTCCTGGGATTATTCGGGTCCTTACCACGGCTATGACGGCTTCGCCATCTTCGCCCGCGACATGGACATGGCCATCAACAATCCGGTCTGGAGTTTGGCCAAGACACCCTGGAAACGGAACGGGGCCCACGCCTAGTCCGGTGAGGGAGAGTAGGGTGCGCCGCGCGCACCATCCAGACCGACCCGGTGCGCACGTCGCACCCTACAACCGCTACTTTGGAGTTACATCATGAGCCAGAATGCAGAGAAGGTGCTCGATCACTTCAACCTGTTCCGCCAACCGGAATATGTGGAATTGTTCGAGAACAAAAAGAAAGAATTCGAATTCGCCGAATCGGACGATAAAGTCGAGGAGGTGAGGGAATGGGCCAAGACCTGGGAATACCGGGAGAAGAACTTTGCCCGCGAAGCCCTGACGGTCAATCCGGCCAAGGCCTGCCAACCGTTGGGTGCGGTGTTCGCCGCCGTGGGATTCGAGGGGACCATTCCCTTCGTGCACGGTTCGCAAGGTTGCGTCGCCTACTACCGCAGCCACTTCAGCCGCCATTTCAAGGAACCGTCGTCGTGCGTGTCTTCGTCCATGACCGAAGATGCCGCAGTATTCGGGGGCTTGAGCAACATGGTCGACGGCTTGGCCAACACGTACAACATGTACCAGCCGAAGATGATCTCGGTATCGACCACCTGCATGGCTGAAGTGATCGGCGACGACCTCAACGCCTTCATAAAGACCGCCAAGGAAAAGGGCAGCCTGCCGGCGGAATTCGATGTGCCTTTCGCCCATACCCCGGCCTTCGTCGGCAGCCATATCACCGGCTACGACAACGTGCTCAAGGGTATTTTGTGGCACTTCTGGGACGGCAAGGCGGGTACCACGGCTCCCTTGACGCGCGTGCCCAACGAGAAGATCAACTTCATCGGCGGTTTCGACGGCTACACGGTCGGCAATCTGCGTGAAGTCAAACGCATCTTCGATCTGATGGGCGTCGAATACACCATTCTCGCGGATAACAGCGACGTTTGGGATACGCCCACCGACGGCACCTTCCGCATGTACGACGGCGGCACCACTCTGGAAGAAACCGCTAACGCTCTGCACGCCAAGGCAACCATCTCCATGCAGGAATTCAGCACGGAAAAGACCCTGCCGTTCATCGCGGAGCACGGCCAGGAAACGGTCGCGTTCAATCATCCCATCGGCGTGAAGGCGACCGACGCATTCCTGATGGAGATCTCGCGCATCACCGGCAAGCCGATTCCGGAAGCCCTGGAGAAGGAACGCGGACGCCTGGTGGATGCGATCGCCGATTCGACCGCGCACATTCACGGTCAGAAGTTCGCCATCTACGGCGACCCCGACCTCTGCCTGGGGTTGGCCGCCTTCTTGCTCGAACTGGGGGCCGAACCGACCCACGTGCTGGCCACCAACGGCGGTAAAGCCTGGGAAAAGAAGGTGCAGGAGCTGTTCGATTCCTCGCCCTTCGGCAAGAACTGCCACGTGTACGCCGGCAAGGATCTGTGGCACATGCGCTCGCTGCTGTTCACCGAGCCGGTCGACTTCCTGATCGGCAACACCTATGGCAAGTACCTGGAGCGCGACACCGGAACCCCGCTGATCCGCATCGGCTTCCCGGTATTCGATCGGCATCACCATCACCGCTATCCGGTATGGGGCTACCAAGGCGCGATGAACGTTCTCGTCTGGATTCTGGACAAGATCTTCGACGAGATGGACAAGAACACCATCGTGCCGGCCAAAACCGACTACAGCTACGACATCATTCGGTAGGGTTGGAAGCTATCAGGTCGGACACATCCAGAGTCGTAGGGCGGGTTAGCGGAGCGTAACCCGCCTATCGCGGAATCGGCGGGTTACGCCGGATTACCGGCTAACCCGCCCTACGGCACTTTTTAACCAAGCAGAGGATTATTAATGGCTAATGTGACTTTCAGTTCGCCCGCGATGCGCAAGGACGTCACGGTGTATGCCACCGCCGGCGACTGCCATACGCTGCTCGCGGTGGCGCAGAAGAACAAGATTCCCATCCATTTCGAGTGCGAAAACGGGGAATGCGGTTCCTGCGCCGTGGAAGTTACGGTTCTTTCCGACAAGCTGCCCATGGGCATGCACTTGACCGAAAAGGAAAAGACCGTGCTCCGGCTGGCCGGAAAAATCACCCGAGAGCAGATCGAGCAGGCGGAACTGACGGACGAACCGCCGCCCTGGCGGCTGGCCTGCCAGTACATCGTCCGTGACGAGGACATCGTAGTGCGATTCTAAAGGGCCGATAGCCTAAGCCGGAGGGGTTATGAGCAGCTTGAACGATATGGTCGTAGGTCGGCAATCCTTTGCCGACGAAGGCGTCGGGAAGAGATTCCCGACCTACTCTAGGGCACCTCGAAAAACCTACTGCGCGCCCCCATGTGCTGCGTTGCGCGGTGCTCGGAATCCTCATGTACTCCATGTACACTCCGGTTCCTGTGCTCCGGGCGCCTTGCACTCGGGGCGCTCGCGACGGTTTTTCGAGGTGCCCCTACTGTCGCAGCGCCCTGGAGAGCGGAGTAACCCATGAGCAGCTTATCCAACAAGATTCAAGACGTTTTCAACGAGCCCGGTTGCGGAAAAAACCAGGGCAAGTCGGAAAAGGAGCGCAAGAAAGGCTGCACGAAGCAGTTGCAGCCTGGCGGAGCGGCCGGCGGTTGCGCTTTCGACGGCGCCAAGATCGCGTTGCAGCCCATCACCGACGTGGCTCACCTGGTTCACGGGCCCATCGCCTGCGAGGGCAACTCCTGGGACAACCGCGGCTCCAAATCCTCCGGCTCCAATCTCTGGCGCACCGGCTTCACCACGGACATCAACGAAACCGACGTGGTTTTCGGCGGCGAGAAACGGCTGTTCAAATCGATCAAGGAAATCATCGACAAATACGACCCGCCGGCGGTCTTCGTTTACCAGACCTGCGTGCCGGCCATGATCGGCGACGATATCGAAGCCGTGTGCAAAGCGGCCTCGAAAAAATTCGGGAAGCCGGTCGTACCGGTCAATTCGCCCGGCTTCGTGGGTCCCAAGAACCTC
>NZ_JBDIVO010000152.1:0-10355 GCF_039794385.1 Methylocaldum sp.
GTCGGCGCCGCCATGCGCAAGCTCCTCGTCCTGGCCTACGGCGTCCTTAAGTCCGGCCGACCGTTCGATCCCAATCATGGGCTTGCATCGTGATTTCTAAGACGGTATCTACGTTCTTCCCGCCCGAACACGAATCCGTACACCGGGATGAAAAACGCTCTATTGCCTCGACGGTCGAAGACAGCCTTTACGGGAGCCATTGTTAGAAAACGGGGAACTTCTCCGGTAGCGACGGAGTATTACGAACGAGTGCGTCGCAAGAAATCGGAGAGCCTTTTTGGTGGCCGATTTCCGGATCGTGGTATGGTAAGGCCCGGTTAAGCTTTGAATCGTTCCTCCGTTCGTCTTCCTCGCAGCAGCGAAAGTTATGGATTCCATCAGTGCGTTCGAAATCATCAAGGTGGGTATCGGCCCTTCCAGCTCCCACACGATGGGACCATGGCGGGCGGCATCGCTGTTTCTGGAAGCCTTGGGCGACCCGGACCGGGTCGAATCCCTGACCGTCCGGCTGTATGGCTCCCTCGCCAAAACCGGCCGCGGGCACGGCACCGACGTAGCCGTGTTGATGGGACTTTCCGGCGAGGATTACACGCTGATCGACACGGCCGTCATTCCGGACCGGATCGCGGCTATCAAGGCCAGCGGTTGGCTGCCCTTGGGCGGAAAACGGAATCTTCCTTTCGTCTGCGAACGGGACCTGGTGTTCGAGAGCTCGACCACCCTGCCGCGCCACGCCAACGGGATGTGTTTTCGGGCGATCCTTACAGACGGCGAAATTCTCGAGCGTATCTACTACTCTCTGGGCGGCGGGTTCGTGGCCGCAGACGATGACATGG
Organism: Methylocaldum sp.; assembly: GCF_039794385.1. Classification (NCBI taxonomy): domain Bacteria; kingdom Pseudomonadati; phylum Pseudomonadota; class Gammaproteobacteria; order Methylococcales; family Methylococcaceae; genus Methylocaldum; species Methylocaldum sp. The sequence goes on from NZ_JBDIVO010000152.1 coordinate 837, forward strand.
AGCAGGCTTCGGCGGCGCGCGTCGTGACGCCTTATCCCTGCCACTCGGGGCAGGATTTGCTGCGAAATTGCAGAGCGCTGGGTTTGTCGGTCTCCGATTTGACCTATTTGAACGAGCAGGCCTGGAGATGCCGGGACGAGATCGACGCCGAGGCGCTTCGGCTATGGCGGGAAATCCGGCACTGTATCTTCCGCGGCGTGCACCGCGAAGGCTATCTGCCGGGCGGCTTGCGGGTCCGGCGCAGGGCACCGGAAATGCACCGCAAATTGCTGAACGGCGCCGACTATACGACGATCGAACAATGGTCCGATCTTCTGCGGCGTCAACCCCGTGATTTCGCCAACGTAGACCGGTGGGTGGTCTGTTTCGCCCTGTCGGTCAACGAGGAAAATGCGTCCTTTGGACGAGTCGTCACTGCACCCACCAACGGCGCCGCCGGGGTGATTCCCGCGGTGTTGATGTACGCTTGGTGCTTCGTCGACGGCTTCGACGAAGACAAGGTCATCCGCTTCATCCTCACTGCCGGCGAGATCGGCACCTTGTTCAAGAAAAACGCCACCATCTCCGCCGCCATGGGCGGCTGCCAGGCCGAAATCGGCGTTTCGTCCGCCATGGCAGCCGCGGGGCTGGCGGAAGTTTCGGGCGGTACACCGGAGCAGGTCTTGCAGGCGGCGGAAATCGCCATGGAGCACCACCTCGGATTGACCTGCGATCCGGTCGGAGGGCTGGTGCAGATTCCGTGCATCGAACGCAACACCATGGGCGCGGTCAAAGCCATCACCGCAGCGACCATCGCCCTGGACAGCGATCCGGCGGACGCCAGGGTCACCCTCGATGCGGTGATCCAGACCATGTGGGAGACCGCAAAGGACATGAATGGCCGCTACAAAGAAACCGCCGAGGGTGGTCTTGCGGTACACATTCCGGTGAACGTGCCGGAGTGCTGAGCGGAGTATCGTGAGCATCCGATGCGCAAAAACAGGATAATGAGCGGCGCGCCCGCCACGCCCCCGCCGGAAAAGGCGGAGTTGACGTCCACAACTTCTGGCGCGCTACACCATGCCATTGCAAGCTCGCGCTTGTCGTATTGCCGACAATCGGAAGCGGTGGTCGTCACCGAGCTCGGCAATGCAGAGCTCCCGCTACGACCGCGTCTCCACGAACTCGACGGGTGTACTAGCGGCGCATCAGCACAAACGTAGACGGCGCATAAATTGCATTAGTGCCAAAATCAACAACGAGGAGACAAACCCGTGCCTGGATTACTACCCAGCGTCGATCCGGATGGCCTGCTTGAGTACTCGGTGGTCTACACCGACCGTGCGACCAACCACATGTCGAAGGTGTTTCAGGAAAGCATGCGCGACATCTCGCGTATCCTGAAAACTGTGCACAACGGCCACACGGCCGTCATCGTGCCCGGCTCCGGAACCTTTGCCATGGAGGCCGTGGCGCGCCAGTTCGCCACGAGCAAGAAGTGTCTGGTCATCCGCAACGGCTGGTTCAGCTATCGCTGGACCCAAATCTTCGAGATGGGCGGCATCCCATCGGAATCCACCGTCCTGATGGCGCGCCCCGTCGAGTCCGGACCGCAGCCCGCCTACGCCCCGCCGCCGATCGAAGAAGTCGTTGCCGCGATCGGCCGCGAGAAGCCGGATCTCGTGTTCGCCCCGCATGTGGAAACTTCGGCGGGAATGATCCTGCCCGATGACTATCTTCGCGCCGTGGCGGATGCCGTACACGCGGTTGGCGGCCTGTTCGTGCTCGATTGCATCGCATCCGGCACGGTCTGGGTCGACATGCGCCAAATCGGAGTGGACATCTTGATCAGCGCACCGCAAAAAGACTGGAGCGCCCCGCCCTGCTGTGGGCTGGTGGTATTAAGCCCGGCGGCGCGCGACCGTATCGAGAACACCGCCAGCACCAGTTTTGCCGCTGACCTCAAAAAATGGCTGCAAATCATGGAGGCCTACGAACAGGGCGGACACGCCTACCATGCCACCATGCCAACCGATGGCCTGCGCGCTTTACGCGAGGTGATGCGCGAAACTGAAGCCTACGGCTTCGCCAAGGCGCGCGATGAGCAACTGGAACTCGGTCGCCGGGTGCGTGGGATATTGGCCGAGCGCGGCATCAAATCGGTCGCTGCGGCCGACTTCGGCGCCCCCGGCGTGGTAGTGTGCTACACCAGCGACGACGCCATCAAAACCGGCAAGAAATTCGCCGATCTCGGTCTGCAAATCGCGGCCGGGGTCCCGCTGCAATGCGGCGAAAGCCCCGATTTCAAGACTTTCCGCCTGGGTTTGTTCGGCTTAGACAAGTTGCAAAACATCGAGCGTACGGTTGCGACCCTGGCGCAGGCACTGGATCGGATCGAAAGGTTCTGAACGATTGCGTCATCGCGTCGGCGACGGAGTACGGTTCGGCGTAAGGGATTAGACTGCTGGAACAGACGCACTGGCTGCACAAGAACCAGCTCATCGGACGAGTGCGATCGGAACTGCGCGGAAAAAACGGGCGACCCTATTGCCTGCCGCGCAGATGCTCTCTTCTCGGAGATAAGGATTTTCGAAAGCCGCGTTTCGGACGGCTTCATACGTTTTTTGGACCTTCGCTTGCAAATTTCGATGACGGGTTCAGCCGATTGTCATGCACGATTCAACCTGATCATAGATGAATACAAGGACGCAAATCGCCAATGCGTCCGGTCGACACCGGACTGCAAGCTTCCCGCCATAGGCACTCCAGCATTTTTCCCGACAGGTTCGTCTGTCCGATCTTGTTTTCGCCTCACAACCTCTCCTTCCTGACTTCGAATCCAGCATTTTTTTCGTCGACGATGCGGGTTTTCGCTGGCTGATCCGTCTTAACTTGATAGACCGTTGAATTCATAAGCAGAGGATAAGGGGGGATGAAACTTACGTCGCAAACTCGCGATGCAGGCATGTCTTCGGAATTCCGGGTATTTCCGTCGGCGCGTTATTTCGAGATTTGTTTCGAGCGACTTTATCGGCTGATTCAGAATCTGATGGATACCGCTGATCGCGATCTCCTACTGGTGCCGACGCACTTGGGTATTGACGTCGCGCAATGTGAAACCATCGCACGCCCCGTCTATCCCTGCTCGCCCAGCAAAACCGTCTCGAGTCGTCGACTCTACACGCGAAATATCCCTGACGATCTTGCCGGCCGATGAGTTTTGCTATCGGTAGGATCGACCTGGTCCGGTTGTCGGTTACCCTCTTGACCTTAGTCCTCTCGCTTCTGGCCGGGTGTGGAACGGCGCCAGATCGGGACGCGAAAAATGTCGGAGCGGGGATTCCCTCATTCTGGACGGCAACGTCAGGCCCTCAGAAAACGGTTTCCGAGCGTTGGGTCGAATCATTCGCCGATTCGACTTTGAGTGCCTTGGTGCATGAGGCTTTGGCAAGCAACTACGACCTGAAGTCCGCGGCCGCCCGTGTGGAGGCCGCCCGGCAGCAAGCCCGTATCGATGGCGCCGGACGCTGGCCTCAGCTTTTCTTCGCGCCGAGCTACGAACGCGCTCAGGTGCGTAGCGCGGGTTTCGGCTCGACCGAATTCGGCGCCTTCGAAGCCTTGTTCACGCTGGACTGGGAAGTGGATGTCTGGGGGCGGATACGCGCTTTCCAGCAGGCGTCCCAACAGGAAGCTGCCGCGACGGAAGCCGATTTCCACGCCGCGCGCCTATCCCTGGCGGCACGAACGGCACAGGCTTATTTCGAACTGGCAGAGGCCAAGCTCCAAGCCGAGGTTGCCGAGCGGTCGATCCGGGACAGGCGCACCATTGTCGACCTGGTGCGCGGCCGCTTCGCCCGGGGACTGGCGCGCGGCCTCGATCTGCGGCTGGCCCTTACCGACCTGGCCAATGCGGAAGCCCAGTTGGCGGCTGCGCGCAACCGGGTTCAAATCGTTACTCGCGTTCTGGAAGTCTTGCTAGGGCGCTATCCGGCGGCCGATCTGGCGACGACGGCGTCTTTGCCCGATCCGCCCGCGCCGCTGTCGGCCGGGGTTCCCTCGGAACTGCTCGAACGGCGCCCAGACCTGATCGCCGCTTTCGACCGCCTGCGCGCCGCCGATTTCCGGGTGGAGAGCGCGCAAAAAGCGCTGCTGCCGCGCCTAGCCCTCACCGCTACCGGCGGCACCCGCAGCCCGGCCTTGACGGAACTGGTCGATCCCCGCGCGGCGGTCTGGAACGTCGCGATAGGTCTTCTGCAACCGCTCTTCACCGGCGGCCGTCTCAAGGGAGAGATTCGGCTGAACCAAGCTCTGGCGGAGGAAGCGCTCAATCTGTACAAAAACACGGCGCTCAACGCCTTCCGCGAGGTGGAACAATCGCTCGCCGCGGAGGAATGGCTGAGGGAGGAAGAACGGGCGCTCAAGGAAGCCGTCGAACAAACCGAAGCAAGCCGAAAGCTGGCGGTCTATTCCTACCGTCACGGCTTCATCGAAATCCTGACCCTGCTGGACAGCTACCGAAGCACCCTGAACGCGCAAAGCGCACATCTCGCCGTCAAGCGGCAATTGCTCAGCAACCGAATCGATCTCTATTTGGCGCTGGGAGGGGAAGTATGAAAGCGGAGAGTTTATCGCTACGGAATATGTTGCACACCACGCAGTGTGGGCCAGGCCGACGCGGATCTGGTACCTACCAACTGTCGAAGGATTTGGTCCACCTCCTGTCAAAACGCCGAATCGCGATTGCACCGGCACAAAACAGGCTCCGTTGCAAAAACTGTGTTGTCGAGCGAGGATGGCCGCGAGGGACTGAACATAGGAGGTCAAACGTGGATTCCGTATTCCGGTGGCGGCGCTTTGCGCCCGAAGTGATCCTGCCGGGCGTGCGCTGGTATTGCAAGTACGGCATCAGCTACCGCGACCTGGAAGAAATGATGCCGGAACGTGGCATCGCCGTCGATCATACGACGCTGTACCGCTGGGCGCAGCGCTACGCGCCCGAATTGGAGAAGCGTACGCTCTGGTATCAGAGCCGCCTGAGCTCGAGCTAGCGTGTGAACGAGACCTACATCAAGGTTCGCGGCGAGTGGAAATACCTGTTCCGCGCCATCGATAAAGAGGGCCGCACCCTCGACTTTTGCTTGTCGGATATCCGAAACGCCAAGGCCGCCAAGCGTTTCCTGGCCAAGGCGCTGAGGCGCTCGAAGCACTACCGGCCAGGCAAGATCAACACCGACAAGAACCCGGCCTACGGCGAAGCCATCCGCAAACTGAAGAAGGAAGGTTTGCTGCCGGCGGACTGCCTCCACCGGCAAGTGAAATATCTGAATGATCGCCTTGAATCCGATCCCGGTAAACTGAAGCGCTTGATTAAGCCGACCCTCGGCTTTCAGTCGATGCGAACGGCGTATGCCACGATCAAGGGCTTCGAGGTGATGCGCATGTTCCGGAAGCGCCAGTTCGACTTTTGGATCGACGCCGTCGGTGGCCGAACCGAGGCGTGCTTCGTCAACCGGCTATTCAGCGTGTATGCCTGACCCGGCGACAGGCCGAACGGCTCAGAAACGTGCTTAAACCATTTTTGCAACGGAGCCGGGCGCCCGGTGTGCGCGTAGCGGGCCGCGAATTCGTCCGACAGCGAGGCCAGAATGCCATCCACCAACAGCCGCATCCGGCGCAACGGATGCGTTTGAGGAACCCGGTCTTCCCGGTTCACGTAGCTAAACAGGGCTCCTTGGGTGACATCTTTGCCGCGCATCGTCGTTCTCGAAAAAATAAAGCGGGTAGTTTAACCGGTCACAGTCCCACACTACCTGATTAGGTGCGACCGGCAGAGTTTTTCACCAGCCTGCTAACGTGAAAACAATAGTTTATACCGTTTCATTCGGAACTTGGGTGGCCTGTAGACAGCCGCCTTGGGCAGATCATGACTTTACGGTGCCTTTGAGTTGTTCACCCAATAAGCCCCGGTTTTGTTGGAGGGATTTTACTGCCGGCGCAATAGCTCAGGTAAAACTCGATACCCAAATGGAAATCCCCGGATACACGTCCCAATACTCTATATTGTAGAGACAGCCTAATACCTCGGTCTTTGCTAATTAGACCTAGATACAGGGTAATATTCGGATTCATCCACCCGTCGGATGGATGGCTGGTACCGGCCATCCATCTTCCAGGCTGTCCGCTTGGGACTATATCATCACGAGACGATTACCTTATAACCCGGTAACTTGCAGGAAATTCGCGCCTGTTACGGGTAACTGGTTAGTAACCGCAAATCCGACAGAAGCGCCGGTCGGATGCGAAATAAAAGATATCAAGCATACACCACCGTCTGGCTGACCTCCGGTCGAGGCACCACCGATGCCGCATGTCGATCCGCCTTCCACAGTGGCCAAGACTTGGTCTTGAAGGGGGGTAGCGCCCTTAATTTCACCGAGCGCATGGAAATCACTGGCGATAGCTGGAGCGGCGATCATCATGGTTGCCAACATACTCACTGAAAACATCATTTTCCTCATTGTGATTACTCCTAAATATTGCCGAGTTGGAGCGGGTAATAGGTCCCTTCAGGGTGCGAAATACCCCATCCTTAATCGACTCAAATAAACCGGGCAAAAAATACCCGGACCAAAGTTTGAAGATATCCATTCCTCCTGACTACAGTCCGTTGGTGGGGAGCATACGAAGAATTGAATGGCTGGCCTTAGGGAAATAATCTCGAAGTGAGACAGGACAATTTCCCGAACGAATGCAATAAATATCCCAGCACCGTGATACCCGCTATGGCAGCTTATCGATTCAGCAATTAAAGGGTTATTATACGAGGGCGGATAACACGGAGTGGAGTCCTTTCAGGGTCATGCCCCGCTCCGATTCCTATTGATTAGGAGCACAATAATGGAAAAAACGATATTGTTGGGTAGTGCGATCGCAGTCAATTTGGCTCTCGCTCCAATTAGCGTATATGGAACGACTCCGAGCGCCGTTTCGACTACACCAACGGATTTGACGGGATGTATTCCAATTGATGATTCGAGCACGGATGCTTGGAATACCGGAGAGTTTTGTCCCGACTCCGGCCAGGGCATCCCGACCGCCGGCTCCGCTAATATGTCGGCTGCCAGCAGCCCTCCAGCCGCAGCGAGCGCGCGGTCAATTCACAGCACGCCAGTTTCCGCCATTAACCCGGTTATCGCTTCACCGGCCCGCACCGAATGTCTGTCTGCCGGCGGTGCGAATGCCGCCGGCCCCGAAGGGTTTTGTCTGGCTTCGGAGATCGGCACCTCGCTTGCCAAGCTGGCGAATTTTGCGGCCACCAACGAGCTGGCGGCAAAGCGCTTGCAGTTTCTGCAGGTGACTTTCAAAAACAGGCCCACATTGAGCGGATCTCGGCTTCTTCCCGCGGATGACAATACCCCTTTGGTTGCGGAATGCTCGTCGGCAGGCGGTTCGACCGCGTTTACCGCCGGAGGGTTTTGCCTGAGTTCGGACCTGACCGAACTCGCAGCGAACATGGCGAAACTTTCGGTCGCGAACAGTCTCTCCGCAGCGAGCCTTAATTTCGTTCAGGTTACCTTCGGCGACCGCGAAATGCTTGGCGAAGCCGGTGAACTTTCGGGTTCTGGGACGTCGACGGGTCCGGAATGTACGTTGGTCGACGGCTCCCGTGCTGTGGCCGGAAATCCGGGAGGGTTTTGTATGGCATCGGACCTCGGCTCGTCGACTGCCGATCTGTTCGCGAATTTTACGGTAGCCAATGACTTGCCCGTGGTCGGCGTGCAATTTCTGCAAATTGCGTTTGATCAAGCGCACTCACAACATTTCCGCAGGACCGTTTGGCCTGGGGGCAAAAAGTGCGAGTCAGTTGACGGCTCGGCCGCGACTATCGGAGATGCTGACGGGGCCTGTATGGTTTCGGACCTTGCGACGCCCAGTACCGACTATTCCGCGAGTTTTTCGGTAGCCAATAGTTTAGCCATCGCGGGTATGCAATACGTACAGGCTACGTTCGGGCGCAATCAACTCCCCGCCGGCACGGCACGTTCCACGACTGTCGGCGCGCCAACCGACAGGAGATGTTCGTCGGCTCAGGGTTCGACTGCGGCTAGCACGAACGCCGGCGGATTTTGCCTTGTTGCGGATCGCGGCAGGTCGGCCTTGGGCTTTGCAAATTTTGCGATTGCCAATGACCTGCCGGTTGCAAGTTTGCGGTTCCTTCAGGTGCCGTTTGGAGACAGGGCCACAGCGAAAAAACTTGGTGCCGGGAAGGAAGGTGATCCGATCGGCGCTGTCATTACGGATTCTTCGGCTTTTAATCGTCGGCTGGTGCCGCCGAGTCTTGTGGTCAGTACCGGTAATCTGCCCTTCCATTTCCCCGCTTTTGATCCAACATTCGCCTTCAGACCCTACTCAAACCAGGATCGAAAGAGGAACTCTTTTCTTTCGCTCTCGTTAGGCTGCGAGGCCGAATATGCGGATACGCCGGCAGATCAATCGCTATTGGGGCGGTTGTTGAATCTCGGTCCGGCCCCATGTGTTCGCGATCGGGTACGCTGGGGAAAGCTTTTACTTCACTGATCTTGAAGTGCCTTACCGACAATGAACCGCCCCGGGTTTGGTGGAGGCTCCAACCTTTGAGAAGATGGAGCCATGAGGAAGTCTACGAAGTTTTCCCCCGAGGTGCGCGAGCGTGCGGTTCGATTGGTGTTCGAGTGCCGCAATGAGCACCCCTCGCAATGGGCCGCTGTTGAATCCATCGCGGGCAAGATTGGGTGTACCCCCCAGACACTGCTGGAGTGGGTGCGCCGGCATGAACGAGACACGGGTCAACGCGACGGTCTAACCTCGGCTGAACAGCAGCGCATCAAGGAACTCGAGCGGAAAGTGAAGGAACTGCGCAAGGCCAATGGAACCCTCAAGCTGGCTAGCGCGTTTTTCGCCCAGGCGGAGCTCGACCGCCGACTCAAGTCCCGAGGGCCTTCGTCGACGCGCATCGGGAGCGCTTCGGGGTCGAGCCGATCTGCACAAGGTCTTGCAAATCGCCCCGTCGGGCTACAGGCGCTATGCTGCACCGCAGCGCAACCCCGCACTGCGTTGTGCACGTGCCCAGCGCGACGATACCCTGATCCCACATATCGAACACGTCTGGCAGGCCATCCTGCAGGTCTACGGTGCCGACAAAGTTTGGCGACAAATAAACCGGGAAGGTATCGCGGTGGCCCGCTGTACGGTCGAGCGGCTCATGCGACGTCTGGGCCTGCGTGGCGCCATCCGCGGCAAGGTGGTACGTACCACGCTTAGCGATAACAAGGCGCCATGCCCGCTGGACCGGGTCAATCGGCAATTCGAGGCCGAGCGCCCCAACCAGCTTTGGGTGTCGGACGTCACCTATGTCTCCACAGAGCATTTTCATACCTACTGTACGGGCACTCGCGCGTAGGTCGGGAATCCCTCCCAATCGCAAACGGTCGCTTTAGTCGCGACCCTTCCAATCGCAAACGGCGTCTTCGGGAGCGCCGAAGCCGCCCTTCCCGACGGTGC
>NZ_JBDIVO010000153.1:0-10333 GCF_039794385.1 Methylocaldum sp.
GAGCCAATCCGCGCATGCAGTGCGGTCAGCTCCGCGTCCCACTGTCGTATCGAGTCTTGCATGGCAGTCTCCTCAGTCGATTACCATGCTTGTTAGACCTAAATAAATGCGGCTGTAGTATTAGAGCGTTTTCCATCCCGGTGTACGGATTCGTGCCAGGAGGGGAGAACGTAGGTCGGCAATCCCTTGCCGACAAAGCCCTTCGCCGAGCCGATACGTCGGCAAGGGATTGCCGACCTACATATCCGAATCCCTTACACCGATTCGGAAAACGGGCTAAAGCTGTTCGTTTTCCGGTTTTTCCTTCTTTTCGGTATCTCCGTTGCTTGGGCTCAAGCCTTCCAATTCAAGGTCCATTTCCTGCTCGAACTCATCCTCCAGAGGAGGGTTGCCGTCATGGATCAGGTAATTGCGCTGCTGAAAGTAAGCGTTACGAATAAACTCGTAACGGTCGACCGAGGCCTCGTCAACGATTTTGGTGGCGCTCAGCAGGTCGGCGCGCATGTCGACCGTTTTCAGAGTGCCCGTTCCATAGGGAATCGCGGCCGGAGTGATCCAGTTAATGGGGTTGGCGGCGGTGTCTCCGGCCAAGCCGAGGGCGCCGCGGGGCGTGCTCGGTCCGATGAACGGCAGAACCAGATAGGGACCCGACGGAATGCCCCAGGCGCCCAAGGTCTGATCAGTATCTTCGTTGTGTTTCGGTAGATCGAGCTTGGAGGCGACATCGATGAATCCGCCCACACCCAGAACCGTATTGACCAGGAATCGGCCGGTGTCTTGCCCGGTTTGGAGAAGCTTGAATTGCAATAGGTCGTTGGCGATTACGCCAATGTCGTCCACATTGCTGAAGAAGTTGGTGATACCCTTATCGACGAACGACGGCGTGATATATTGATAGCCCTGACTGACGGGCTTCATGACATAATCGTCCAGAGTATCGTTAAATTTCTGAACGCCGCGGTTCCACCCTTCCCAAGGGTCGCGTGGATCATGCTTGGTGGCGGTCGCGCAGCCGGCAAGACTCACGATAAGCGCGAGTCCGAAGACCGGCAATGAAGGGCGTAACTGGCGAGTTGTTTTCATTTTTTTTGTTCCTTTCCCGAAGTCGATCAGGCTTTCTCTAAAATTAGCATATCCAGGGCGAAGCTTCGAGCTACCGTGAACTTAAATTCGAGTTGACGGGAAAATATAATGAGCTTAGCGAACCTAGTCGAGAAAAAAATGCGATCGAATAATGCCTGATCATCATCTCGCCAGTTTGGCGCGCCGCTTCCGCGGCTATTTGCCTGTCGTCGTCGACGTCGAAACCTCGGGTCTAAGCCCTTCGGAACATGCTTTGCTGGAAATTGCCGTGGTTATTCCCGAGATGAACGGCAACGGCCATCTCCAGATCTGTGAGACCCATTCCACTCATATCAAGCCGTTTCCAGGTGCTCGCATGGATCCGGCTGCCTTGAGTTTCAACAAGATCGATCCTTATCACCCGTTTCGATTCGCGGTGGATGAGAAGGAAGCGCTCTCGAAGATCTTCCAGCCCATTCGCGCCGCCGTCCGGCGCACCGAGTGTACTCGGGCGATCCTGGTCGGGCACAATCCCGCCTTCGACATCGGTTTTTTGAACGCGGCAGTGGCGCGGTGCGGGATCAAGCGGAATCCTTTTCACCCTTTCAGCACTTTCGATACCGCTACTTTAAGCGGTCTGGTTTACGGCCAAACCGTGCTGGCGAAGGCGGTGCAAGCGGCGGGATTCGAGTGGAACAACGACCAAGCGCATTCCGCGATTTATGACGCCGAGCAAACCGCTCGCCTGTTCTGTACGATCGTAAATCGCTGGAAAGACCTGGTAACGATTGAAAAAGGCAGCCCGGAGGATTTACTCGGATGAATCCACCGAAGTAGGAGCCGCTTCGCTCAGCCGCTTCTGCAACTCGCCGCTTTCGAACAGCTCCAACATGATATCGCTTCCGCCGACCAGCTCGCCGTTAATGTAAAGCTGCGGAAACGTCGGCCATTGAGAAAATACCTTCAGCCCCTCTCTCAGCTCGGGATCTTCGAAGATGTTCACGTAAGCGTACTCGACGCCGCAGCGTTCCAAAATTTGCACTGCCCGTCCCGAAAAGCCGCACTGAGGAAAATCGGGAGACCCCTTCATGTAAAGGATCACCGGATTCTCGGCGAGTTGTTTCTTGATGCGTTCTGTAACGTCCATACCGGCTGTCTCAAATTAAAGTGGATAAAATACCTTAGTGAATCTATCAGAAATGATCGGCGCTCGGAAGGCCGACTCTGATGCTTAAACTTTGTCGTTTACTGTTGGATAATCCGCTAAAGCGACAATTTCATCACTCAAAATAAATAAGGAATTCTCTGCATGCATCAGATTACCCTCATTCCCGGTGACGGTATCGGACCTTCCATCGTCGATGCCGCGGTCAGCGTGATCGAAGCGACCGGCGTAAGAATCCACTGGGATCGGCAATTAGCCGGCATGGCGGCTGTCGAAAAACATGCCGATCCATTGCCCGATGCGACCATCGAATCAATCCGGAACAATCGAATTTGCTTCAAAGGCCCGCTGACCACGCCGGTCGGCGGGGGTTACCGAAGCGTCAACGTAACCTTGCGACAGACATTCAACTTGTATGCGAATGTTCGTCCGGCCATTTCTTTCGAAGGCACCAGCACACCGTTTCAAAATGTAAACCTGGTGACGGTTCGCGAGAATACGGAAGGCCTCTACGCCGGTATCGAGCATTTCATCAAGGTCGATGCGGAAAAACTGGGAGCAGAAAGCATCGCGATCGTTACCAAGAAAGGCTCCGAACGGATCATCGAATACGCCTTTCAATATGCGCGCAAAACCCAGCGCAAAAAAGTGACGCTGGTGCACAAAGCCAACATTTTGAAGTGTACCTCCGGGCTGTTTTTGGAAATCGGTCGGGAAGTCGCCAAGGCTTATCCGGAGATCGAGTTCGAAGACAAGATCGTCGACGCCTGCTCGATGCAACTGGTCATGAGGCCGGAAGTGTTCGATGTGATCGTTACCACCAACTTATTCGGGGATATTCTGTCCGACTTGGCGGCAGGTCTCATCGGCGGGTTGGGATTGACCGCAGGCGCGAACATCGGCACCGATGCCGCTTTATTCGAGGCCGTGCACGGCAGCGCGCCGGATATTGCCGACAAGGGCATTGCCAATCCGACGGCCATGATCCTGGCGGGCGCCATGATGCTCGAACATATCGGGGAGCTCGACGCTGCCCGGAAAATCGAACAAGCCGTCCGTAAGGTCATCCGCGACGGCAGAATCGTGACGCCCGACCTAAACGCGAATTCGCCCTACGGAACGCAACATATGGCCGATGCCATAATCCGCGAGCTCATCGAGCAAGGCTGATCGGAAAGCACCGTTCTCGTAGAAGTTTTCTGCTGCCAGGCAGCCCACACAGTATCTCAAGATTGGCCCCATGACCGACTTACATGGGGCCAAACGCAGACGGACCTTGTTCGCCAAGGCGCGAATAGGAAAAATTGGATTTGATCAATCGGACGTCTCGCGCTAATCTATTAAGCCTCCCGCTACGTCCCCATCGTCTAGCGGCCCAGGACTCCGCCCTCTCACGGCGGCAACAGGGGTTCGAACCCCCTTGGGGACGCCATATACATCAGTGGCTTACAATCGTAGATCAGTCTCGTGTTGCTAGCGTGTTGCTGGAGTGTTCCAGCAAACACCGGCATCCAGGAGAATCGGGTGATTCAAGACGACGAGTCAGTCGAGAAAGCCAAGTCCAAAGCCACTGTTCTGTGGTCGCCGCCCAAGAGCAACTTCATCGTGGATTAGCGTGCTTTTCCTAAAGATTAGGTTGGTGATAAAGAGGCGACGATGCCTAAGGATCAATTCCCAGAACTCGCTATCATTGTCGATCCGTACAAAAAAGAGATAAGTGCCCTTAGCAATCAGCTACGGGAAGCGCGATACACTATTCTTAGCCTGATGCCGAAAGCGGCTCAAAAAGCACTCAAGAGTTATCTTTCGTGTAAGTCAAGACAAGAGACCCATGGTTGGCTAAACAGAACCGCTGAGACGGTCGTGGCGCTTGCGCACATTCTCCCTCCGGAAGAGGGTTCGTATTTTTCCAACCGTGCCTGTTGCCCACTATGTGGCGGGGAAGGCTCCTCTCCCTACGAAAGAGGGTTTACTGTTCCAGAAGGACTTCGGCGTCATCTCGTCGGCTGGGGTAACATTCGTCCTTGCGAAGTCTTGGAGGCGGCTTTTGAGCTCGCTAAGGAGCATTGGCATGAGAAATTTCATGCCGCAGAACAGATCGAGAAAACTCAGAAAGAGGAGTTATTAAGGCAGCGCAAAGGCTCGGAAATCCTTTATCGTATTGCCCCCGATCAGGAACCTAAGCTAATTGATGAAGGCCCCACTTTCGGCGGCACGTTCCGTAATGAGAGTGAACTTGCTTGGGCCGAACAGCGTTTATTGAATCTGGGATTCCAGATCACCTGCGAAGACAATGTGAAGTCTTACACCAGCGAAAGCGGAAATTGGCTGATTTACGCCGATCCAAGGCTCAACGGCAAAATTGAATTCACGGCTTACAAGAAGCCCTTGCCTAAGAAAGCGCGTGGATCATACCTTCGAACAGCGACTTTCAAATCCTTCTACATAATGGATAGTTGGAAGAACGATATCCGGGGAAAGTACGAAAGCCGTCTCATGGAAGCGATCCGGTAGCAAAGTCGTTCGATATTGCCATGATAGGGATTGCTGTCTTAATAAAATGAGCATTAAGTCCGGTTTTCGGAGGCGAAAATCGTGATGTCCGCAGAAATACCCGTGCCGATAAAGCGCCGTCAATAAATAAGCGGCTGCGTGGCACTAACCTGGCTTACTGCGGCCTTGCAATTATCTTAGGCGTAGATTGTTGGTGCTGATCTCAGCTTAGACCCGGTTCGAAGTTCCGTCAGAATTCTGCGGAAATGCCCTCGATGCAGGTCTCATTGTCATTTCTTGGATTGTTTACGGCCGTACTCACCGGATAAGCCCTCATAAGCTCAGAGGAAAACGGCTTTAACACTCTCTGCAAGTGTTCGGTTTGCCGGCCGTCCACGGATAGCCACAATGCATAGTCTTGCTCGCTCAGAATCACCGGCATGCGGTCGTGAATCGGCCGGGTCAGGTCGTTGGCCTCGGTCACGATGATCGTGCCGGATTCGATGACCGTCCCTTCCCGCTCTCAGTGTTCCCAGAGTCCGGCAAACGCGAACAGCCCTCCTTCCCATAGGCCGATGTAATAGGGCTGCTTCGTTTTGGAGCCAGGACGCGCCGCCCATTCGTAATAGCCGGTTGCGGGCACAAGGCAGCGGCGCCGCCGAAAGGCGTTTCGGAAAGCGGGCTTGGTGGCGACCGTCTCCGCCCGTGCGTTGATCGTGCTGTAGTCAGTCTTTGGCTCCTTCGCCCATGAGGGCAGCAACCCCCAGCGGACGGAAACGCATTCCCGCTGGCCTTCTGGGGTCAGTCTGACGATCGGCACCGATTGGCTCGGTGCGATGTTGTAGTGGGGAGCGAAGGTCTGAATATTTTTCAGGTTGAAGTGACGGCGCATATGTATCTCGTCTGTCTTGAGCGAATAGCGTCCGCACATGACTTGCCTCCGGCATGGTTTGGGATGAAGTCTAGCTAGGACCGCGTGGCTTTGTATGCCAATAACAAAAAGCGGCGTCACCGTCGCTGCCAGTAAAGTGTAGCGAGGACAACTTGATCTCACGGACGGTGTTCGAACTTTAGCTGTGTGCCCTGAACGGACAGTTAGAGCCACCAAAGTGAACTTCCGCTGTTCGGCCAGGGTGTGTGAAAACTCACGAGCGAACCACCTCAAAGTGGAATTCACTCCATTCACCTGCCTCAAACAAGCGAATTCTTAATCGTTAACTCCACGTCGGCAGGAAAGTTAGGCAAAACTCAGCGGAACCTCTCCACCAGATTTTCAATTTTTGCGTTTTCACACAGCCTCCGGCCTTTGCTGTCACTGACCCTCTTCTGAAAGCTGGCGCTCGGGAATGACCGCTTCCATAGACTGGCAATTGTTGGTCCCGACCCAATGCGGACCTTCGACTTCTTGAAAACCAGTCGTTCGAATTGAACCTATGCTTGTCTGGTT
The DNA here is from genome assembly GCF_039794385.1 of Methylocaldum sp. Lineage (NCBI taxonomy): Bacteria > Pseudomonadati > Pseudomonadota > Gammaproteobacteria > Methylococcales > Methylococcaceae > Methylocaldum > Methylocaldum sp. The sequence continues at coordinate 6,168 of NZ_JBDIVO010000153.1, forward strand.
TCGCGACACTATTAATCAGGCCCGTAAATACCCTCCTGGTATTTCGGGCCGCCGCCCAGGCCGGTACACGCCCGGCCTGGGCTCACGCGGCTTGTCGCCGCGCCGGGGCATCCCTGCCCCGGATTAACCCGGCCTATATTTATAGGCCGGGTTAATAAGCGCTTGGCCGATATCGCCCACTATCTTCACCTCGCTGAATAGACCATGCAGGCCTGACTCACACCAGCCGACTTCTACGAAAGTCGGAGCGGTTCAGGGGCAACCGGAAAGCTTACCGAGACGGTTTTCTATACACCCGTTGAGCTTGTCGGCTGTACAGAAAACCACGTCGTACATTCCAAAACAACTCTTAGAAAGCCTTGAAACCGCTGCTTAAGGCCAACGCGTGGCATTCCGCCGAGGTGACCTGTTCTTGGTCCACGAAGCGCGATGAACTCCGGAGCGCAGGAAGAAGCTGCTCATCGGCATAGGCACATCCCGTCGCAGTAATGGCCTTCTGCCCTTGCTTGTCCGCCGCCTCAGACGAGTGCCCCCGCCCTTCCGACAAGGCCGCGAGCATCGATGTATATCCTGGCTCGAAGGCCGTTAGCCCCGGAAAGCTCGTCCGCATCGCTGCCAGAATGCGCATCCCGGCCCAGTCCAGATCGCCCCAGAAGTACGCCGGCTTGGTCACCTTGCCGAACAGCCACGCCTCGAAGTCGTCCCTAAGGTTCTGGCTGATGCCGCCGCGGGCGGAGTAGAAGAGCGAGCAACCGTCCGGTGTGCGAAGCCGCTGTGCGCTGCCCTTGAACCCGGAGGCGTACACCAGCGCCAGCCCCTCGAAGGCAGGGCTCTTGGAGCGCGTGGCTCGCTCGAAGCTCATCAAGTTCTCGATGAACAGCACCCCACGGTAGCCGGTGGGCGGCAGGAACACCTGTAGCTGGATAGGCGACTCGGGGAACGGGCACTCGTCGGCGCCGAGCAGCGCCGCGACCAGGCCCTGCCGCTTGTCGAGCACCTTCGACATGCCCCAGAACAGCTGGGAGGACACCTCCCGAAGCAACATGGGCCTGTCAGCAAGGGCAGGCAGCTCGTTCAAGCGCTCGACCACCTCCGCCATCGATCGGTCGGGCATATCGATGCAGAACTCGGATACCACGGCCTTGATGTCATCACTGGCCTGAAGCCCCACATACACTGCGTCACGCCAACGCTCGGCAGCCGACTTGACCCGCTCCGTGCGGCCGACTACCGTCCTCACCGCAGCTTCGTCGGACACCGTTACTCGAGGTAAGCTAGCGTAGCCAGAGCGGGAGCGCACGGCAACCTCCGGCTTAACTGCCAGCCAGCCCCAGCGCGCCATTTCGGTGACGTGCTGCCAAAGTCCCTCTTTCTCGGACTCCCGGTGCGCCTTGTAAAGCGCGGGCCAGGTCCGCTCGCCTAGCGCGACGGACTGTGCCTTGGAGCTGCCCCGCCGCTCAGCCGCATCCAGCCGGTCCACGAGCATGTTCAGCAGCTCGCGAACTGGGCTGGATTGAAGCCAAAGCGGCTGTCCCGTCACTTAAGAGCCTCCACCGCCTCGGGAGGTTCGGCTGCATCGAAAGCGAGCTTAGCTTGCTCACGCACGTCCTGACGCTGCTTTTCCCAGAGCTCGCGCATGCGGTCCTTCTTGAAGATGCGTTCATCGCACTCCGAGACGAAGTCGAGCTCTCCGTTGTTGGGCGTATGCATCCGACTGAAGCTGTACTCCCGGTCGAACTCGGGGCGCAGCGCGCCGGCATGTTTCGTCGGCATGGCGCTGATGAGCTGCAAGCCCATGCTGTCGCGGAGGTACTTCAGCACAGCACGAGCACGCGGCTCGTCCATCCTGGAGAACGACTCGTCACTCACCAACAACTTCAGACTTGCGCCCTTCTCGAAGAGCCTCAGGCGGTTGGTCACCACTGCGGCACGGACGATGTAGGCCGGGGTCTCTAACTGCCCGCCGGAACCGGTGCCCCAAGTGGACAGCGCAATACGGCCACCATTGTCAGAGTCGTTCCAGATTTCGTAGTGACGGTAGTTTCGGTAGTCGGCAATGCGCAGCAGCTCGCGCCCTGCACGCTCCTGGTCCTGGTCAAGGAGCAGCTTGACCAGCCGGTCGCGCACCTCGATGTGCTTGGGCGACAGCTCGGTCTCGCCAAACAGGTTAACGGTCTCGGGCGAGTCGGCCAGCTCGGCGACAGCCGAAAAGAACCCGTAGTACTCCTGGAATTCGGGCTCCCACTTCGACCAGTCGATGCTGAAGCGGTCGGTGCCAAACTTGAGTTTCTCCAGCTCGATGTTCAGCTGGCGCAGCATTCGAACGCCCTCGTCCACCTTGCTCTTGATTTCGACGCAGAACTGCTTGGTGAACACGTCGTGGAAGGACCGCTCGGCCTCTTCCACCTTGGCGCGGTTGTTGTATAGGCCGATGTTCTCCAGCTCGTTGTGGAGGTTGCTGACGGTTCGGCCTAGGACCACCAGGGGGCCATAGTAGGGTTCGAAGGACGTGGCGTCCGTCAGGTGCGGCAGCGCGGACTGAAAGCGCTCGTCCTGCCGCACGCTGGCGTTGTACTCAGCCAACATCTCGCGCACGTCGCCCAAGAGCTTCTCGGGCTGCGTACGCAAATGGTTCAGCCGCGCCTGGACTGCAGGCACTTCGTACGTCCGCGACGCCAGCAGATCGTCTACCTCTTGCGCCATGACGGTGTACGTCTTCTCCGGGTTGGCCTCGCACAGGTGCTTCAGGCGACGAATCTGGTTTTCGCGCTCCTGGAAGCGCGCATCCCGGCCGGCGTTGATGCACTCGATGACCTTCTTAGCCTCGATGATGCGTTGCTCAGCCAGGTCAACGGCCTTGTTCGCTGCCCGAATCTCCTCGTCATGGGCCTTGATGAGGCCTTCCAGGCGCGCCAGTTCGGCGCGCAGCTGCTCGACCTCCGTCAGGTCAAGCTGCGACAGCGAACGACGCGTGGCATCCAGGTCGCCGGCGAACTGCGCCAGCGGCTTGGCATCGAAGGTCGGTTCCTTCAGATTGGTCAGCATGCGGCGGAAGTCCGCGAGCGAACCCTGCAGGCGCTCCAGGTTCTGGATGTCGCGGTCCGCAGCCTCGAGCATCTCGGTCGTATCCCGCAGCGCCCGCTCCCTGGCCTTGCGACCGAGGACGAAATCCTTGCGCTCGCAGATGAACATCGTCATCGCGCCGCTGCCCTTTCCGTCCTTGGTCAGGCCACGAGGGGTGAACCGCAACTCGTTGGAGTCAGCTACCTTCACGACCGCACCGAACTGCTCGATGAGGTAGGCCTTGGCAATGGGGTGGCCGGTGCGCAGCTCGTGGATGATGGAGTTGCCCGGTACGCGGGACGGGTCGGCTCGGTCCAGGCAACGCTTGCTCTGCACGACTTTCGAGCGGGAGCCCCAGGACTTCAGGAAGTCAATCGTGGGTGCCTCCCACTCGGACTTGACGATGAGGTTAAAGCGCGCCCCGCCCAGGTAGCCCTCGATGGCGGCTTGCCACTCGTCGGAAGCTGGCTCCACGAGATCGCAAAGCACCTGGACACCGGCCTCCGGCAGGCGCTCACGGATGCGCTCCAGCGCCTGCACCGTGTCGCGGTTGTAGTTGCCGGCACCGGCGACCAGCCGCTCCTTTCGCTCAGCTAGCTCCTTTCGGTCCTTCCGAGCTGCCTCAATGCGCTGACCCAGCGACGTAGCTTCGGCGGCGATTGCCATCAGGACGCTGTCGTCAGCCCCGACCAACGCGGCATGAAGCTGGCCCAGCCCAGTCTCGATGCCGTCGAAGGCCGGCGCCAGCTGGAACAGCTTCTCCACCGACAACACGTCGTCCCGGTTGGCGTCTACCACCGAGTCGAGCAGCCCCGCCAGGCGGTCCACATTTGTCGAGGCGATAGCCTTGGCAACTGCCTCCACCGATGTCCGCAGCTTCGGGAACTGCTCGGGCACCGGCCGCTTGGCGATGGTGTCGGCGACATTCTTGATGTGCGCCGCAGCGTGCAGGCCGGCGTGAAGCTCGCTGAGCTTGCCGCGAGCGCCGGACGTCGTGCGCTCCAGCCGTTCGTCCAGCGTCTTCTTCTCGGTGTGGGCCGGGATGCCGCTGAGCTTAGCCGCGATTTCGATGCGACTGCCGTCGACGCTCTTCTTCAGCTGCG
>NZ_JBDIVO010000154.1:0-10329 GCF_039794385.1 Methylocaldum sp.
GGAGGAGATTTACGTCATTCGGGCCGGACAGACCAAGCCGGAAATTTTTCAGCTCGACGGAGAATCGCCCGATGCCATGATTCTGGCCGAACAATTTTCGCTGCAGCCGCACGACATCGTTTTCGTGGGTACGGCGGGTGTCACTCAATGGTCGAGGGTACTCAACCAGTTGCTGCCGTCGTCCTTTAGCCAGGTCATGACCCGAGGGGCGTTTTATGGGTTCTAGCCCGGTTGCCGGAAGCGCTTCGTCTTTCGACTTCTCTCCCGAAGCAGAACCCGCAGTAGGTCGGGAATCCTTTCCCGACGCTAATGGATACTACCGGCACCTTCGTCGGCAAAGGGTTGCCGACCTACAACTGACGGTTCGTCCGAGATAAGCCTGGCCGGCGTGAAATCGAAGGGGCGTTTGTTGTTCCCGGCAAATGGCTTCGAAGATACGAATGGACTTCAGTCTCTTTCAACCGAATCGATATGTGGATTGAGTCATGAATATGCACGGACATAACGAGATTAGCCTGCTCCCGCCGCCGAACCTGTCGCGGATCGAGGAGCCGAGCGTCAGCATCAGGGACTATGTCGATCTGTTGCTCGAAGGCAAGAAAACCATCCTTCTGACATTGCTTTCGATATTGACGGTGACGGTGGTCTATCTGATCTTCGCGCCCCGCACGTACAAGGCGGATGCCCTGTTGCGGATCGACAAGAACAAGGCACTGCTCACGGCCCCGCTCCGCAGCGAGGCCAGCAAGTCTCCGGCCGAGGCCGAAAATCCGAGGGCGCAGCGGGAGGTCGAAATCCTGAGATCCCGTTCGGTTCTCGGCAAGGTCGTCGACGGTCTGAATCTGACGGTGGAGGTCACGCCCAGGTATCTTCCTCTGATCGGCGAGACGCTCGCGCGCTGGCACGATCCGCATGACGGCGTGGCCGGCGCCTGGTGGGGCTTCAACCGCTGGGCCTTCGGCGGCGAGAGGATCAAGGTCGCCGAGTTCACCGTTCCCGATCGGTATCTGGGAAAAGACTTCACCCTGATCGCTCTGGACGGCGGGCGCTTTCAACTGCTCGACCCCAAGGGAGAACCGGTGGGCGAGGGACGGGTAGGCGACAGCGTCGAGATCGATGTGGGCGAAGCCGTACCGGTCGTGATCAAGGTTTCGGAACTCAAGGCCCATCCCGGCACTTATTTCGATCTGACCCGGGAAAGCCGACTGACGGCCATCGAAAAACTGAAGAAGGCGTTCACCGTCAAGGAAGCCTCCAAGGATACGGATATTCTCAACGTCGAACTCAAGGGGCGCGAGCCTGAGCAGCTCGCCAAATCGGTCAACGACATCGCCACGACCTATGTAAATGCGACGGTGAACTGGGAATCGGCGGAAGCCGGGCAAAAATTGGCCTTCCTCGAAAGCCAGTTGCCTGTCGTGAAGGAGCGTCTGGAACGGGCGGAGCAGGCATTGAGCGCATACCGGCAGCAACACGGCGCGGTCGACATCTCCGCCGAGGCCGAGGTGCTCTTGAAGCAGGCGGCGGAAATGGAAACCCTGGGCATCCAGCTCAGACAAAAGTACGAGGAACAGACCCAGCGCCTTACGGACGCGCACCCCGACATGATGGCGACCAAGGCCCAGATCGGCCGGGTCGAGCGCAAGCTGGCGGACCTCAACAAGCGGATCAAGGAGCTGCCGCGCACGCAGCAAAACATGGTGAGCCTGTCGCGCGACGTGCAGGTCAATACCGAGCTGTATACCTCGCTGCTGAACAGTGCCCAGGAACAGCGCGTGGCCGCCGCGGGATCGATCGGCAATTCCCGTATCGTCGATTTTGCCGTTATCCCGGAAAAACCGCACTGGCCTAAGCCGATGCTTCTTATCGCCATAGCCACGGTGCTGGGCATGACCTTGGGGGCGGCGATCGTATTCCTGCGCAATTCGCTGCAGCGTCACGACAATTACCCGGCACTGCTGGAATACCGGGTCGGGATTCCCCTTTACGCGGCGATACCGCACAGCAAGAAGCAAAAGCGTCTGGCGAGATTGGTCGATCAGGATCAACCGGCGGTGCTGGCCAGCCAGGCGCCCCACGACATTTCGGTCGAATCGTTGCGCGCCCTGCGGACGACTCTGGAAGCCACACTCGCCAGCGGCGAAAGCAAGATCATCATGATCAGCAGTCCCGCGCCCGGCATGGGTAAATCTTTCGTCAGTTCGAATCTGGCTGCGCTGTTGGCCAGCATCCGGAAACGGGTGCTGATCATCGACGCCGACCTCCGCAACGGTCGGCTGCATGAAGCCTTTTCCGTTCAGAAAGAACAGGGGCTCTCGGATCTCCTTGCCGGTACGGCTTCTCTGGCCGAGACGATCACCAGCCTTCCCGAGGTGGGAGTGGATTTCATCTCGAAGGGGCGGAACGTGTCCAACCCCGCGGAATTGCTGGTGCTTGGCGGCCTGGACGCGATCCTGGAGGACCTGAAAGCCTTCTACAACCACATCGTGATCGACTCGCCGCCAATCCTGGGCGCCACCGACGCCGCCATCATCGGCAAACACGCCGACGCCACCTTCCTGGTGGTCAAGGAAGGACGCTACACCGCGCAGGAACTGGAGGTCAGCTTCCGCCGATTCCAGCACGTGGGCATCAAGCCGAACGGCTTCATCATGAACGACATGAAAGAAGGGTCGTCGTATTACCCGTATTACGGGTATGCGTATCCGAAGGCGGTTTAAAAGGATTTTGGTTTTTTCTAGCGTGAGGAAGCTGGTTGATGTTAGGCAAGCACATAGATGTTCGCCTTCGGCGGGGATTTGTTTTAAAGCGGGGTGCCGCCCCGCACGCGGGCTACGCTGCGAAGTCCGTCCGTGGACTTCGCCCTTCGGGCCAGCGTTCCGCTGTCCCAATTCGCTCCTGGCGAATTGGTCTTTTGCTCGGCCAAAAGAAAGTAGCCAAAGAAAAGGCCGCCCGGTTGCCGCTTGTCTCCTGCACTCCTCACTTTCGGCGAGAGGCGATCGAAGGGCCATCCTTGGCCCCCGATCGCCGCGCAGAATCCATTCTGCGCCCCTTACGGGTTATTCCCGCCGAAAGCTCCGGTGCTCGGCGCGGCAAACGGGAGGAAAACACACGTCCTTGTCCGCTTAAACAACTCTATCCACACTCCACTGGCGAGATCGGCAATCGCCTCACAGTAGTCTGTTTCGGGATTGACCATTGTTCGATAAAAAGGATTTCGGTCTCCTTCCCGTATGGCGACCCCGAGCATCGGAGCCTCGGACCGGAACAGCCTGAAAGGGCGCGCGAGGGATCGCGCGCGGCGACCGAGGGACAGGGATGGCCCTTCGGTCGCCCCCGGTCCGAGGCGAGAAGCGCAGGATTAGGGGCGCCATTCGGGCGGCCTTTCTTTTGGGTACTTTTCTTTGGCCGCACAAAGAAAAGTATCTCGCCGGCGGGGCGAGACCCGCATCCAAATAACCCGCCGCATTAGCGGCACCATTAAAGAGAGCTTTGGTTGGCACTGCAAACAGCCAAGAAACTTTATAAACGATGAAAATCCGACTCGAAAAAGACCTACCCGTACTTCTGATCGCTCTGGTGAGCGTGTCGGCTCTTGCCTCGCTGCCTCAGGTCGAATCGGCGTGGAACGGGGTCAAGGAGGTTTACGGAGAGCAGGACTTCGGGTTGCGTATCTTGCGCGAAGTGATGCTGGTGGTCGTGGTCGGCTATGCGGTGCTGGAACGGCGGTTCTGGAACGGCGCGGCGACCGGTTCGATGTTCGCTTTTCTCGCGGTGGTCGCGAGCTATGCGCTGTTCGAGGTCGCCTACGCGCTGTTTCTGGATTTGCCGCTGGTGGTGCCGATGTCGGGGCTTCGCGTGTTCGAATACCTGCCGCTGGCGCTGATCGGCTTCATGACGGCGCGGCTGGGCGCGGCCGAGACGGTTATTCTGAAGTTCACGTCTTACCTTCGTTATTACATCGTCCTGCAAGGCGTGTTGGCCATTGCCCAGGCGCTGTGGGCGCCGCCTCTGGTCGGCGTGTCGATTCTGGGCGGCGGCCGTCCGTTCGGCACTTTCGTCAGTCCCAATCTGTTCGGCGCGGCGATGTCGACCTGTACGCTTTTCTTTGCGCTGGCCGAAGCCCCAAACGTCCGGAAATGGATGTATGCGACCACCTTCCTGGCCTTGCTGAGCGGCTCTCGGACGGCGCTGCTCAGTTCCTTCCTGGTTCTTTTCTTTCAGTTCTTTTCGAAGGTCCGTCCCCGCGACCGCTGGGCCCTGGTTCTGCCCGCGCCGGCGCTCGCGGTTGGTGCACTGCTGTTGGCTTCGAGTCCGCTGCTGAGCGGCCGGGACGATGCCGATCCCACGCAGGACGGCCGCATCGCGCTGTGGCAAAGAATGCTGAGCAACAATATCAATGACATGCCGGATCTTCTGTTCGGCTGGGGGCTCGGGCTAGGTTCCAACACCATCAACGTTTTGTTCGGCGCCGAACATTTTCCGGGGCAGTTCGATTCTGACAGCCTGTATCTTTTTCTGCTCAACGGGTACGGCTTGATCGGCCTCTTGGCTTATCTGGTGTTCGTCTGGATGTCCGCCAAAATGTCCGGTTATCCACAAAAGGGATTGGCGATGACCTTCATTGTCGTGGCGGGTTTGCCATTCAATCTTTGGGAGTATTTTCCCCAGAATGCGATGCTGATGTTCCTGTGGGGCGCGGTCGTGGGAACCGCGCGTGCGCCGAATTTACAGCCGTCGCGGGCGACGGCGGCGAGTTACCGCGGCTATGGCGAACAAATCCGTTAAACCCTCGTCGGGACGGCGAATCTTCGGAGACGCCTCTTGGGCATTGCTCGGCCAGGTTGGGTCGGGCGTGGTGCTTCTTTTGGGCACCCGGATCATCACCGAATTGGTTTCGCCCGAGGTTTACGGCCAGGTCGCCTTGCTGACCGGCATCGTGGCGCTCGGCGTCGGCATTTTTGCCTATCCGTTTATCTGTGCGGGAATGCGTCTGCTGCCGGAGTGTCTGGAACCGGGCAAGCGGTCGGCGTTGCACCGGGTCGTCCGCGGTCTGGCCGCGCGTTCAAGCACAGTCGCCGTGTTTTTTCTGGCGTTCGGAGGGGCGGCGTACAGCCAGATGACCGGGTTGGATCCCTGGTTGTTCGGGGTCGCTGCCCTGCTTTTTTTAGCTACCGTGCGCCGGGAAATAGGATTCCAATTGTTGATCGGCGAACGCCGGCAGCGCGAAGCCAGCCTTTGGCAGACCAGCGACGGCATTCTGCGGCCGCTGTTCGCCATTCTGCTGGTGTGGTACTGGGGGCCGAACGCCGCCTGGGTGCTTTTGGGTTATGCCTTTGCCAGTATCGCCTCAAATACGGTCTGGTCGTTCGTTCACAGGCCCAAACGGAGCAAAAGGATCCGGCATCGTTCGGCAGTTCTGGGGAACCTCAAACGGGACGTCAGGGCTTATGCGGTGCCGCTGATTCCGATGGAACTCTTGTCCTGGTTCAGCGGCCTGGGCGACCGGTATATCGTCGGCTATTTGATGACGGCGGCGGATGTCGGCATCTACGCGGCCGCATACACCCTGACCAACGAGGCGTTCAACCGTAGCGCCATCGTGCTGTTGCGCACTTTTCAGCCGGTGTACTTTCAGCATTTCTCGGCGGGCCGGAAAGAGCAGGCGTTCAAGATCTTCTGGATTTGGCTGGGTTGCGTCGCCGCCATGGGCATAGCGGGCGTCGTGGCCCTGGTGGTGCTGAAAGACTGGGTGGCCGGCTTGCTGCTGGCGGGGAGCTATCACTCCGCGGCCGTACTGATGCCCATCATCGGGGCCGGTTGCGCGCTGCAAGCCTTGGGTATGGTGGCCTCGCAACCTCTGCTGGCGGTCAAGCGGACGCGGCCCTTGCTGGTCGGCCGTTTGTGCGGGGCCATCGCCGCCGCCGTCGCCATACCCTTAATGATTCAGAAATACGGCCTGATTGGCGCGGCCATGGCCGCTCCCGTTTATTTCGGCATCGAGGCCTTCGTCATGGCCATGCTGGCGAGGCCTTGGCGGATGATGGGCGCGGCTCGGCGGGAGGGCTTGTATCCGGAGCCCGAGGCTACAAGTTGTTGAACGGAGCGGATGATCCGAATCTGGAAGATTCGCCTTTCGAAATTGATTTCAACCCAGAAGTTGTGAAAAACCGTAGCGAGCGGCCCGCCTCCGCGCCGACAAATCGGCACGACAGCCGATTTGCACGGCAGTGCCGCCCCCGGAGGGTGCCGCACAGGGAACGTGCGGCATGACAAGCGCAGGCGTACATTGGAGTACGTTGAGCATCGCAGGAGTGGAGGCGGGCCGCGCAGTAGGTTTCTTCACAACCTCGTATTCCATAGGAGTTAGGTAAATGCCCGTACCTCTGTATTTTTTCTCTGATATCGCCTGGGACGAGAGCGATGCGGTGCTGGCATCGACGGGTTCCGCCATATACGGAGACATTCTGCGGGAATGCGTTGCCTGCGGCAGCGAGAATCTACGCTTTTGGCGAAGGAAGCGTTACCAGTACACCCTGGACAGCAGCGTCGAGACCTTTCATATCTGGCGCTGCTCCGATTGCGGTACCGGTTTTCTGAATCGGCCGCCTCATGCGGATTGGCTGAAAACCATTTACCAATACTCGGGCCAAGCGCTTACCGAACCGGTGACGGTCGCGGACATCCTCGCGCGCGAAGCGAAATTCCCCAACATCACGGTCGACGCCGCACGCATGGCGCGCGATGCGGATCGGTATAACAGTTCGGGAAACAAACGAGCGCTGGATATCGGTTCGGGTTTCGGATTCTACACGCAGGCCCTCAGAAGAGAAGGTTATCGCACCGTCAGCATCAATCCCGGCAGATATGAAAATGCCGTTTTCAAGGAGCTCAACGGGGACGAGCCGATACCTCTCATGTTCGACTCCTTTCAGGATTCAGAACCTTATGGGGTAGTCATGATGTCGCAGGTGCTGGAGCACCTTTTGGGACCGGAACAGGCGATCAGGAAAGTATCCGGACTATTGGCACCGGGCGGCGTTCTGGCTTGTGCCGTGCCCAATTTCGAATCGTTTAACGTGAAACTGCTCGGTACTCAGGATAATGCCTGTTTATGGGTGCCGGAACATGTCAATTACTTTACGGAAAAAGGTTTGAGATTACTGCTCGAACATAACGGACTTAAGGTGGTGAAAATGGAACAGACAACCAGAATTCAACCGAAGGCACTGGCAAAACGCATCAAAGCCGGACAGATGTTGTCGTCTTTTCTGGAATCCCTGGTGATAAACCTGCAAAAGCCGTTTTCGCAAGTTGTCAATTCGCTGGGAATGGGCACGTATATCAGCGTATACGCCGTCAAATCGTAGCTGGTTCAACGGAAGAGATGAAATGAATAATCGTATGCTGACCATCGTGATTTTGACCAAGAACGAGGAAGACAATCTCCCCCGTTGCCTGGACGGGATACCCAACCGATACCCCGTCGTGATCGTGGACTCCGGGAGTACCGACCGGACGATTTCGATCGCGAAAGAGCGCGGCTGCACGGTTTACGAAAATCCCTGGCCGGGCTTCGCGGAGCAGCGCAACTTCGCGCTGCAGCGCTGCAATATCCGAAGCCGCTGGGTTTTATTCGTCGACGCGGACGAGATTTATCCGGTTAGATTCTATAACTGGTTCGAATCGCAGATCGCCGCCTCGGATTCGATCGATGTCGTGATGGCGCCGTCGATTCTTTATCTGCGCGGGAAACGGCTCGATTACGCTCCGGGTTACCCGATTTATCATCCGAGACTGGTGCGCAGGGATACCGCAAAATTCGTTACCAATCATACCGGTCATGGCGAAGCCGTGCTCGATACTTGCCGTATTTCGTATTCGCCCATTCCTTACGACCATTATTTCTATCACGGCGAAATCATCGAATGGATGCACAAGCATGTCGGCAAAGCGGCGCAGGAAGTGAGGCTGCATCCCACCGCGGGAGCCGTGATGACGGCGCGCGGCCGCTTGAGCGTTTGGCTCGGGCGCTCGGTATTCAGGATATTCGCCAGATTTCTGTATCACTTCGTACTGCGGCGGGGTTTTTTGGACGGCGCCGCAGGGCTGGAGTTCGCTCTGATGTTCACCTGGTATGAGGCCACCATATACCTGCAAGCAAAGGCGGACGCCAATCGGAAACCGGTTTCTTCGGAGGGCGTGACGCCTTGCTCGAAAGTCATCCTTGAATAAAGGAGGAGGTATTTGCTATGAAGTGCTCACTTATTCTAGCGACGCTTGGAAGGGATATAGAACTGATTTATTTCTTGAATTCATTGCAGAATCAGACTTATCGAGATTTCGAGCTGATTGTCATCGACCAAAACAGAGACGGAAAAATAGATTCCGTCATCGCATCCTGCAAGACCCGCTTTCCGGTAAATCACATAAAAGTGGACTTCAAGGGAAATTCGAGAGCCAGAGATTACGGCATCCGCTTTGCGCAAGGGGATATCATCGCATTTCCCGACGACGATTGCGTTTACGAAAAAGACGTTCTGAAAAAAGTGGTCGAGGAATTCCGGGATAAACCGAACATCGCCATTTTATCGGCCGGTTCTTACGATTTTTCGGAAACCCGGTTCAGTATAGGCGTCAATTCGAAATGGCCCAGATATTTCTCCCAGTTCTATATGATGGGCGTCGAGTTTACCCACTTTTTCAACCTGAAAAGGATGGATCGGAGCGAGTTTTATCTGGATCACGAGTTCGGAATAGGGGGCAAATATCCAGGCGCCGAAGGATTCGAGTTGCTTTACCGGTTGCTGCGCGCCGGAAACAAGGCTTTTTATGACCCGGACATAAAGATATATCATGCCGATAAGGACAATTATAAAGTCGGCACGGACAGGATGCTTTTGTATTCCGCAGGGGTCGGCGCCTATATCCGGAAGTTCACGAACGAATATGATTTGTCGATGCTGTATTACATTGCGAGAAAAATGTTTGTCGCACCCGTGATAAAAATGATGGTGGCCGCGGTATTGATGAATCGGAAAAGGTTCGTTTATTCCTATAACAATTTGATCGGCGTATGGCGGGGCTTTTGCGCATATGGGAGATACGGCCATGGATAATGTGATGGATGTAGGGGTCGTTTCGACGCACATTCCTCCCGCCAAAGGTTATGGCGGCGTATCGGTAACGGCCGCGGTCTTGACCAAGGCATGGGCGGAGTCGGGGCTCAAGATTTCGCTGGTATCCTCCAGCGAATCGATCGACCGCCGGCTGGAACCGTCGGACGTGCGATTGGGCGATACGGTGGAGGTCGGTCTGTACCGGTCTTATGGGTTCAAGCGCTGGGGGTTCGGGCTCGGGGCCATCCCCAAGCTGTTCGGATTGTGCGTCAAGGCGCCGGTCGTCTATATCCATGGCATCGCCACCTGGCCGTCCACGCTTGCGGCCATCTTCTGCGTGCTGCTTAGACGCCGTTTCATGGTTGCGGTGCACGGCGGTCTGATGCCCGAGCACGTCGCCCTGATCCGCCGGCGGAAACCGCACAAGTGGCTGTTCTATAGATGGCTCACGTTTCCCACGTTACGGCGAGCGATCGCCATTCATTGCACCAGCGAGACCGAAGCGGAAGGGGTCAGGAATGTCCTCGGCGAGGATGCCCGCATCCTGCTGGTTCCGAACGGCATCGACAGCCGGGGCGTGACGGTTGCGGATTATCCCGAGGGAGAAGGCATACAGATCTGTTTTCTCGGCCACATTCAGCAGGAAAAAGGCATCAACGCGTTCATCCGAGCCTGGCTCAGGACCCGGCGCGAAGCCGACCGCCTAGTGGTCGCCGGACGCAGCGTGGACGGGGCTTATTTCAAGGAATTTCAGGCTCTGGTCGAGCAGGCCGGCGGGGCCATCCGTTATCGAGGTTATCTCGGACAGGCCGAGGTCGCGGCGCTGCTGGCGGACAGCCATTATCTCGCGCTTCCGTCCGGCCTCGAGGAAACCGGCGGCATGCGCGAGAACTTCGGCAACGTGGTGGCCGAAGCCATGGCCGCTGGACGGCCGGTCCTGGTCGCCAGAGGCTTGGCTTGGGATCATGTCGAAGCCATGGCCGCCGGCTTCATCTTCGACCGCAGCGAAGATTCGGCATGCGAAATCCTGCGCCGGGCGCAGTCGTTGAGCCGAATGGACTGGGAACGGATGTCGGAAAACGCTAGACGGTACGTCGAGACGCATCTCGATCCGGTAAGGCTTGGCGAGCAGGTCTGGCGGGTGCTGAAGGGCTCCAATACGAACGCTTCGTCTCAGGAAATAGCTCTTTGCAGGCCGGAATAAGCTCTT
>NZ_JBDIVO010000155.1:0-10219 GCF_039794385.1 Methylocaldum sp.
CCCCGGATGCCGGCCGGGCGCAGCATCTCGTCGTAAAGCTGACTCACCGCACGGGTCGCCTTACGGAGATTGAAGCCGGTGCAATCCATACAGCACCGGTAATCCGGCATTTCACTCGAGGGGGCACGTGCTTTGGACAACTGCGGGATTCCTACTCTAAACGAAAGATATTTAGGAGTATATACACATAATCTAGCATGTCAACGATCACCCGCGTTTTGCCGTTGTGACTTTCCGGTCGTTGAGACGACCAATACAAATCCGGCGTTCTGGACGCGCGGGACATGTCGCCACGTCGCACGACCCGGTTCTGGAATACGCGACTTCCTGCATGTGAGGGTTGGCGGAAAACTTGCCGGACCATCACCCCCGCCGCCAGGCATGATACCGCTCCACCCATCGCAGCAGCGCTTCCGGCGCATGCGCGCGTTTCCAGACCCCGGCGGCGTATTTATTGGCTTCGGCCAGGGTCGGGTAGATGTGAATGGTGGCGAGTACTTGGTTAAATCCCAGCCCGTGTTTCATGGCCAGGATGAACTCGGCGATCAGGTCTCCCGCATGCTCGCCGACGAGGGTCACGCCGAGTATCCGGTCCTTGCCCGGTACGGTGAGCACCTTGACGAAACCGTGCGCTTCGCCGTCCGTAATGGCGCGGTCCAGATCGTCGAGGCCATAGCGGCTGATTTCATAAGGTATGCCCCGTTCCTTGGCTTCCTGTTCGTTAAGGCCTACCCGCGCCACTTCCGGATCGGTAAAGGTTGCCCAAGGAATGACCCGGTAATCGGCCCGGAATTTCCTGAAATCGCCGAAGAGCGCGTTGACCGCCGCGTACCAGGCCTGATGGGAAGCCGTATGCGTGAACTGGAACGGCCCGGCCACATCTCCGCAGGCGTAGATGTTGGGGTAAATCGTCTGAAGAAACTCGTCGGTTTCGACGGTGCGCGCTTTCGTCGTTTCGATGCCGAGTTCTTCCAGCCCGTAGCCCTTAGTGTTGGCGACGCGGCCGACAGCCACCAGTATTTGGTCGAAGACTATCCGTATCTCTTGCCCCTGGTGTTCGACGATCAGGATTTTCTCGCCGTTCTCGACGATGATCCGTTTGGCTTGATGCTCCAACCGAAGGTCTACGCCCTCGTCGCGGAAACGCCGCGCAATGATTTCGGAGACTTCCGGATCCTCCCGGATCAGCAGTCGGGACAACATCTCCACCTGAGTAACCCGACTGCCGAATCGGACGAACGCCTGCGCCAGCTCACAACCGATCGGACCACCACCGAGGACGACCAGACGCTTCGGCAATTCGCGGATATCCCAGACGTTGTCCGAAGTGAGATAGCCCACCTCCTCCAATCCGTGGATAGGCGGCACGAAAGGCCTCGCACCGGCAGCGATGACGATGGCGCGGGTGCTGAGCGTGCGAGTGCCCGCTTCCGTGCGAACCTCCACCGACCAGGGCGAGACAATCCTCGCTTCGCCCTCGATCACTTCAATGCCCAATTCGGTGTACCGTTCCTCCGAATCGTGCGGCGCCACAGTCCGTATCACCCGCTGCACCCGTTCCATCGCGTCGGCGAAATCGAACTCCGCAGAGGCCCGGCGGATGCCGAACTCGGGTGCCCGACCGATCTGGCTCAGCAGTTTCGCCGTGCGTATCAGGGCTTTCGAAGGGACACAGCCGGTGTTGAGGCAATCTCCGCCCATGCGGTGTTTCTCGATCAGCGTCACCTTTGCCTTCACGGCGGCCGCGATATAGGCGGTGACCAGACCCGCAGAGCCCGCACCGATCACCACCAGGTTACGGTCGAAGCGTTTGGGTTTTTCCCAGGGCTCATACACCTTGCGGGCCTTGATCGTATCCACCAGCCTGCGGGCCAGCAGCGGGAACAGGCCCAATAGGGCGAATGACAAAAGCAGGCCGGGCGAGAGGATATCCGACAGGGATTCGATCTTGGCCAACTGCGTGCCGGCATTCACGTAAACGATCGTTCCCGCCAGCATCCCCAGCTGACTCACCCAATAAAATGTGCGAGTGGGTATGGCGGTCAGGCCCATCAGAAGATTGATGACGAAGAACGGAAACGCCGGCACCAGCCGCAAGGTAAAAAGGTAAAAAGCGCCATCACGGGCGATGCCGGAATCGATGGCTTTCAGACGCTCGCCGAACCGGGCTTTGACCGCATCGCGAAACAAAAAGCGGGATGCGAGAAAGGCCAAGGTTGCCCCGATGGTCGAAGCGAAAGATACAATCACCGTGCCCCACAGCAGACCGAACACGGCGCCGCCGGCCAAAGTCAGCACCGCCGCGCCGGGCAGGGACAGCCCCGTGACCGCTACATAGAGGATGCCGTAAATCGCGGCGGCGAGAAAAGGATGGAAGGTTCGATAAGCGGCGATGGCTTCCTGCTGGGCTTTCAACGTCTCCAAAGTGAAAAAGCGTTGCAGGTCGAAGGCGAAAAAAGCCCAAGCAAGCGACAGGAGGACGATGACAAGACCGATACGGTAAGGGTTCATGACGGATTTCCCTAAAGGCAATGGTCGAATAATGCTATTAATTGGTCGGACAATGAGATAGAAAACTTACAGCCGCACCGGGATGATTTTCTTCGCGACGCTGTAAGATTTCGTCTCGGCAGGCGACTAATGATTTAAATTTTCCACTTCCCGACGGAGTCTAAGCCGCGCATGCATGCGATATTGCCCTTGGTACGATCCAGCAATTTTCCCGTCATCGTCCGCGGAGAGCTGGACACGGTGCAAGTGAACCTGGGTTACCGCTGCAATCAGACCTGCCTGCATTGCCACGTCAATGCCGGACCGAAACGCAAGGAGATGATGGACAGGGAAACCGTGGACCAGGTGCTCGATCTGCTGCGGCGGGCCGGAGTTGCCACCTTGGATCTGACCGGAGGCGCGCCGGAGATGAACCCGCATTTCCGCTATCTGGTGGAAAGCGCGCGGGACTTGGATCTTCGAGTGATCGACCGGTGCAATCTCACCATTCTGGAAGAACCCGGTTACGAGAGCCTAGCCGATTTTCTGGCCGCGCAAAAGGTGGAAATCACGGCTTCCCTCCCCTGTTACCTCGAAGACAACGTGGACCGGCAACGTGGCAACGGGGTATTCGAAGCGAGCCTTCGCGCCTTGAAAAGGCTCAATGGACTCGGCTACGGCCGACCCGGCACGGGGTTGATCCTGAACCTGGTCTACAACCCCCAGGGGCCGACATTGCCGCCAGCCCAGGAGGAACTGGAAGCCGCCTACCATCGAGAGCTGAAGGCCCGCTACGACATCGTCTTCAACCGGCTTTATGCCCTCGCCAACATGCCCATTCAGCGCTTCGGCAGCACCCTGGTGTCGAAAGGCCAGTTCGAACCCTACATGCGCTTGCTGAAAAGCGCCCATCGCGATGAAAACCTGGAAGGCATCATGTGCCGCAGCCTGATCAGCATCGATTGGCAAGGTTACGTCCACGACTGCGATTTCAACCAGATGCTGGGCTTGCCGCTGGGCGGGCGACGGCGTCATATCACGGAAATCGATGTAACCGCATTGCAAGGCCAGGCCATCGCCACGGCCGATCATTGCTATGGCTGTACCGCCGGCTGCGGCAGCTCCTGCGGTGGCGCATTGAACACGTAGAAAGAGAACAGTGAATCTGGAGAGCCCATGATGTTTGTAGAAGAGTCGGTACGAGAACGCTATTCCGAAGGTGCTCGCGAGAGGCAGGAGGCCCTGTGTTGTCCGGTGGATTACGACCGCGAGCTATTGAAATTGCTGCCGCGGGAAATCATCGACAAGGATTACGGCTGCGGGGATCCCTCCCGCTATGTACGTGAAGGTGATACCGTGCTCGACCTGGGCTCGGGCGGCGGCAAGATTTGTTATATGGCGGCACAACTGGTCGGCCCTCAAGGGCTGATCATCGGCGTCGACATGAACGACGACATGCTGGCCCTGGCCCGCAAATACCAGTCGGAAATGGCCGAGAAACTGGGCGGCGACCGGGTGCGTTTCCACAAGGGCTATATCCAGGATTTGGCCTTGGACGTCGCCGCAATGGAACGCTATCTGGCCGAACAACCGGTTACCGACGCGGCGTCCCTGGCGGCGCTGAAATCCTGGCAGGCCAGGCAGCGCAAAACCCAGCCGCTGATTGCCGACGCTTCGGTGGATTTGGTCATTTCCAACTGCGTGCTGAACCTGGTGGGCGATGACGAAAAAACGCAACTGGTGCGGGAAATTTTCCGGGTGCTCAAACCGGGCGGACGGGTTGCCATCTCCGACGTCGTCGCCGACGAGCCCGTGCCCCAACATCTGAAGGACGATCCCGCGCTGTGGAGCGGCTGCATCTCCGGCGCCTTCGAGGAACGGGAGTTCGTCCGAGCCTTCGAGCAAGCCGGCTTCGGCGCCGTGTGTCTGGACAAATGGGAAGCCGAACCCTGGCAGGTGGTCGAGAACATCGAATTCCGCGCCGTCACCCTGGTCGCCGTCAAAGGCTACGGCCGGGAATGCCTGGACCGGGGCCATGCGGTGATCTATCGCGGCCCTTACGCGGAAGTGCGCGACGAGGAGGGCCATATCTTCCCGCGCGGCGAGCGCATTGCCGTATGCGAGCGAACCTTCCGCACCCTCACCGAAGGCCCTTATCAGAAGCACTTCATCGGCATCGAACCAAGGATTCTCGCCGAACCGGTGGCTTGGTGCGCGCCACCGGGAACCCGCCGTCCGGCAGCGGAAACCAAGGGCGGGCGACAAATCGCCGAATGCGGCGGGGAAAAATGCTGCTGAAGTTGAGCTGAGACCATAATTTTCCCAGGGACGATCTTCAGACTGCGACGACTCGCGGACTGAAGATCGCGCCCACCGCCACATACCGAAAACCTGAAGCAATCGTAGGTCGGCAATCCCTTGCCGACCTACTTCGGACGCTACACCAAACCGGAAAATGGTCTAAACCCTGACTCCACCGTTACACACTGAAAACCGGAAGCCCTATGAGCTTTGTCGACACCCCCGAGAACTACCGCTATGCCTGGTACCTGCGCCCGGTATTAGCCCTGATGCGCCGGCGTTTGCGGGTTCTGCCGGAACCTGTGCGCCTGTGGGCACGCCTGCCGCTGGCGTTCGTCGGCTTTCAGTTGATGAATTTGGCCCTGGAACGTAAATCTTCACCCTTGAGCGGTGCGCTGCGCGCCCTGATCCGCACTCGCATCGCCCAGCTCAACTCATGCCATTTCTGCATCGATCTCAACGCCTCCCATGCTCTTGACCGGGGCGTATCGCCAGAGCAATTGCACGATCTGACCAGGTTTCGGGATTCGCCTCGATTCAGCGAGGCGGAAAGAGCCGCTCTAGCCTACGTGGAGGCCATCACGGGCACCGGAATCGAGATAGATCAGGATTTGATCGACCGATTACGGCAAGCCTTCGGCGACGATGGCATCGTGGAACTGGCGGCGATCGCCGCGCATCAGAACCTGTCCGCCAAGTTCAACGCGGCCCTCGGAGTACCGGCCCAAGGCTTTTGTATGACCGCTCACGGAATCGCAGCGCCGGATCGGTGAACGACATCTTCCTCGGCAAGATTTCGGCCAGAGGGGCGTCGTCCAAGACGACGAGAAAGAAGAATCAGTTCATGTAGCTTGAACGTTTGCTCAGTCGGCAGGTGAAGTCTCGGCTCTAGTAGACGTAGGCAATACCGGCGAGTCGGAGGACGCGACGAGCAGACACACGTTTAGAATCAGTTGCCGGATGTCACCTAGAAAGTTGCCCTGCCCGCTCTTTGGGACGGAAAGGCTCGAAAAATCAGAGCAGTAGTTTCAATCTCCGCCACAGCCCATGGGAGACCGGGAAACGAAGCGCTGGATAGAGTCAACGGAATCTGTGGCAACTACCCGATTGGCCGATCTTGACGGCCAGAGCGCTGGAGGCTCGCGGCGGCTGCACAGCGCAAGGGCTTTCCAACAGGCCGCCGGCATTTTCGAGCAATGTCACGATTTGGTCACGTGACAATGCTCGGAGTGGCTGGGGGACCTGGATTCGAACCAGGGTTGACGGAGTCAGAGTCCGTTGCAACGTGACGCAAGGACACGAAAAACAACCAAATACAAACACTTACAATTCAAAGCATCACAAAAAGCCGTAAAACGTTATAACTGCGTTGACACTCGGTTGACACATAGCCAGTTAAGGCAACACTTGATCATAAAGAAAGCTTGGGATATCCGCCCCTTTTTCGGATTCCCCTCAAAATCCCATCAAACAATGAAAAGCCGACACCTTCTCGCCCTGCCCTGTGCGCGGCTTTTTTGCGTCTAAACTAAATCGCATTGGCGTTGAAGCAAGCACCCAAGCGGGAGCTTTAGGCCACGAGTCTCGGTTGCCACTACATTGTTTCCGAATGATGCAAAAAGGAACCTAGTTTTTTAGCTTTTTTGCTAGTAATGATTTGCCCGTTAAGCTCACATGCCGGTGGAGCTTTTGGCAACTGGTCAGAGAGCTTTCAGGTCCACGGATTTCTCGAACAAGGTTTTGTAGCCACATCCGGAAATCAGTTTTACGGCAACAGTAGGCACGGAAGCTTCGACTTGACGCAGGTCGGATTAAATGCGGCGGCGCGTCCCTTCAATAATGTCCGCTTCGCGGTCCAAGGCCTATATCGCCGAGCTGGCGAGCAAATTCCCGAAGAGCTACGGCTCGATTACGGTCTTATGGACGTCACGGCGCTCGATCATCCCGGCTTTCGATCCGGAGTTCGCCTGGGGCGAGTCAAATTACCGCTGGGTTTGTATAACGAATCACGGGATGCTCCTTTTACTCGACCTTCCATATTTCTGCCCCAAAGTCTTTACTTCGACCGTACTCGAAATGTCGGCATGGCGACCGATGGCGCCCAGTTTTACACGGACTTCAGTTCCCCTTTCGGCAATTTTTCATTCAAGGCAAATCTTGGAGCATCCATACCGGATAATAGCCTTGAATTTAATGTATTCGGGGGCAGCAACCGTCCAGGAAAGTTTGTCGGAGATTTTTCGGCGGCAACTCAGCTGGCGTATGACTATTCGGGTGGGCTAATCCGGGTCGTATTTAGCGCTGCGTGGTTAATCAGCGATTATGATAAGCAATCGGATCCGATAATCGATTCGGGTGAATTTGAATATCAACCCTACGGTTTAGGCATCCAGTACAACGGCGAGTCGCTATCGCTTGCTTCTGAATATTCAATTCGCAACATACGCTTTGAGAACTTCGGGCGATTTCTCCCAGATAATGAATACAACGGTGAAGGGTATTACTTTCAGGCGGGTTATAAGATCAACCACTATATCGAATTGATCGGGCGTTACGATGTATTTTATACAGACGTCAGTGATCGCTATGGGAAAAAGTACGAAGTGCGTACCGGCATTCCTGGCTCCTTTTTCTTTGCCAAAGATTGGATGGCGGGACTTCGATTCAACATAATCGATAACTTTATGATTCGTGCCGAATATCATCGGGTCCATGGTGCGGGCTGGGTATCTCTTGCCGAGAACCGGAACGTCAGAGAACTCGAACGTGATTGGGATTTGTTTGCAATCGAGGCTGCTTATCAGTTTTAAGCCGTATGGCCCCCAATTTGCCCGAGTCGGTGGGTTATGCTGCGCTAACCCACCCTTACGATTAATGTTCGCTTGAATGTCGAACGAAGGAACGCTTCCACGGGCCGATGGCGTCGACATGCGTTTTCACCAATTCGGGGCCTGGCTCGGTTGTCTGCTCAGTCGGGATCTCGTCCGTGTTCAGCCTTCAGTGTCTTGCTGAATACCGACGCGCCGTAAAGATCCTTTAGATCCACCGTCAACTCGTGGGTCTTGCGGTTGATGTTGACCTCGCCGAAGAACTGCAAGCCCGCATAGGGCGAGAGGTTGACCTGACCCGCCGGCGGCGCCTTGGCGAACACGACCTGCGGCCCGAAGGTGCCATCGGTGGTATTGGGACCGAAGGAACCGGCGTTGAGCGGGCCGGCGACGAATTCCCAGAACGGCGAGAAGTTCTTGAATTGCGCCTCCGAGGGATCGTAGAAATGCGCGGCGGCATAATGGACGTCGGCGGTCAGCCACACGATGTTCTTGATTCGCTCGTGCTTGATGAAGCGTAAGAGGCGGGCGATTTCCAGCTCGCGGCCGACGGCGGGGCCGTTGTCGCCGTTGGCGATGGCTTCCCAGCGGGGCTGGCCGTTCGCATCGACGCCGTCGCCGATGTTGAGGCCGATGGGCATGTCGGCGGAAATGACTTTCCAGGTGGCCCGCGATTTCTTCAGTTCCTTTTTCAGCCACTTCAACTGCGCTTCGCCCAGAAACGCCGTTTCCGGTCCCTCCTGCGTCTGCAAGTTGGCCGTGTTCGGGCCCCGGTAGCTGCGCATATCGATGACGAACACGTCCAGCAGCGGGCCGTAGGAAATCTTGCGGTAGAGACGCTCGGACTCTTCCGCCGTATGCGGGCGCAGGGGCGCATATTCGTGGAAAGCGCGCGTGGCGTGAGCGAGCAGCACCGGAATCTCCTTGAGCGTGTAGCGGGGATCGTTGGCCAGGTCCTTGGCATCGGACCAGTTGTTGACCACTTCATGGTCGTCCCATTGCCAGATCTGCGGCACTTCGGCGTTGAAGCGGCGGAGGTTGGCGTCCAGCAGGTTGTACTTGTAGCGGCCCCGGAACTCGTCCAGGGTTTCGGCGACCTTGGAGACTTCGGGCGTTACGAGGTTAGTCCAGATCTGGCCGTTTTCGGCCGGTTTGCTCGCTTCGATGGGACCGTCGGAGTAGACGCTGTCGCCGCTCTGAATGAAGAACTGCGGCTTCACTTGACGCATGGCTTCATAGATCCTCATGCCGCCGAACGCCTCGTTGATGCCCCAGCCCTGTCCCGCGGTATCGCCGCCCCACACGAAGCGTATGTCCTCGTGCTTGCCCACGGTGTGGAAACGACCGATGACCGGCTCGCTCTTGTTGCGGGCGTTGGTCAGATCCTCGAACCAGACCTTCACATACACGTCCTTTCCGGACGGCAGCCCGACCAGGTCCTGACGCGCGGTGAAGTCGGAGACTTCGAGCGCATGAGGACCGCGGATGACCTTGGAATCGGTGAATTGTTCGTTGAACGCGTATTCCACCCACATGCGGGCCGGGCGGTCGCAGCGGCTCCACACGATGGCGCGTCCCTCGCCGACATCGCCGAACTGGATGCCCTGTTCCATTTGCGGCAGATCGTGAAGAAGCCGGAGCGGGTCACTCGGGCGAAATATGGGAAGACGGCCTCCGTCCGCTGTGATTTGACCGACGGGGATTCGAATGCGGTCGGGCGCTCCTGGGACTTGAATGGTAGCGCCTGCGATTTCACCGCCGGCGGAAAGCTGAATGTCGCCGCCCTCCGCCAAGACTTGAGCGGACATGCTCAAGGCCAACAGGAGCGCGGACGCGGCAGCTTTGCCGATGGGAGACAGAATATTGCGTGTTTGTCGATCGAAGGCCTGCATGGAACACCTCATGGAGTTTCTGGAGGCTCGGATTCTATAAATCGCTTCGGGTCAGCCTGATGACGGTTCGATGACCGATTCATGACCTTTACAGGTTCGGCTCACCTGGAAGTCTTCGATGCGCTGAGCTTCGTTTTCGTCGTATCCCTGTCACTAGTTCGTCACTTGTGCTGCGTAGTATTCCGGCGGCTCCACAACCAACACCAGGGAGTTTCTATGAAGCCGTCGAACTTTTTCCGCGTTTTTTCATTGACTCTTGCCGCCTTGATGGCGACGACGCTGGCCCGCGATGCCGCCGCGCTTTCGGTCACCCGCGGCCCTTATTTGCAGATGGGCACATCTAGCGGGCTCATCGTGCGCTGGCGCTCGGACGTGGCCTCGAACAGCCGGGTGCGCGTCGGCACCAGCCCTACGAACTTGACGCTCACCTTCGATGATGCCGCGTCGACCACCGAGCACAGCGTGCAGGTGAGTGGACTCAATCCGCAGACCAAGTACTATTACTCGATCGGCTCCACCACGCAGACACTCTCGGGCGGCGACAGCAATACCTATTTCCACACCGCGCCGACCACGGGCACACAGCAGCCGACGCGCATCTGGGTGATCGGCGACGCCGGCACCGGCACTTCCGGCCAGGCCGCCGTGTACAACGCCTATCGCAACTTCACCGGCACCAATCCCACCCATTTGTGGCTGCAACTCGGC